>DASVVS010000032.1:0-14584 GCA_036386455.1 Thermoleophilaceae bacterium | reverse complement strand
CTGCTCGTCTGCGGGGTGATCGCCGTGCACACGTCGATCACCTACGGCGTCGACGGGTCGTGGTACCTCGAGTCGCTGGAGCCGGCGGCCGATCCGGTCTCCGGCCTGCTCACCGTGTTCGCCGGCATCGGGTTCCTGTTCGGGATGGGGCTGTTCTTCCTGATCTCGGGGAGGCTCAGCGCGCCGTCGCTCGAGCGCAAGGGACCGCGGCGGTTCATGCGCGAGCGGCTCGTGCGGCTCGGGCTGCCGCTGCTCGCGTACATGTTCCTCATCAGCCCGTGGGTCGCATACGCCGACCACCGCTACAACGACGGCGGCCACGAGTCGCTCTGGCCGTTCGTGCGCGACGAGGTCTGGGACTTCGCGCCCGGGCCCACGTGGTTCCTCGAGGCGCTGATCGCGTTCTCGGCGGGCTACGCGCTGCTGCGCGCGCTGCGCCCGCGCCGTCCCGGCCGCGTCCGGCTGACCGGCCGCCTACTGCTCTGCAGCGGCGCGGTCCTGGCCGCGGCCTCGTTCGCCACCCACTTCGCCTTCCCGGTCGGCTCCGAGCAGTTCCACCTGCAGCTCTCGCTCTTCCCGCAGTACGTGATGCTCTTCGCCCTCGGCGCGCTGAGCGGCGAGCGCGGCTGGCTCGACGACGTACCGCGCGAGCTCGAGCGCCGCTGCGGCGCCGTCGCCCTCGTGGCCGCCTTGGCGCTGCCGGTGGTGCTGGTCGCGGGCGGCTTCTTCGACGACGACGAGCCGTTCGGCGGCGGCTGGCACTGGCAGGCCGCCGCCGGCTCGATCATCGAGGCCGCCCTGGCGATCGGCGCCTCGATCTGGCTGCTCGGCTCCTTCCGCCGCCGCCTCGCGACCCAGGGACCGCGGATGCGGTGGATGGCGTCGGGCGCCTACCCGGCCTTCGTCCTGCACCCGCCGATCCTCGTCGGCCTGGCGCTGGCGCTCGACCCGCTCGGCGTGCCGGCCGAGGCGAAGCTGGCGGCGGTGATGGCGAGCGGCATAGCGCTGGCGTTCGCCGTGGGCCGGGCGCTGACGAAGCTCAGGCTTCCGTCGCCGACGCCGCTCAGGACGCGCCGGCTGGACCCGGCGAAGGGCCGGTAGTAGCCGACCACAGCGCGAACGCCAGCATCGCCGCGCCCAGCGTGCCGTCGGACAGGACCGACACCCACTGCCACGCCACGAACGAGTTGCCCTCGTAGAGCAGGTGCAGCAGGGTCGAGAGGCCCGACACCGAGAAGAGCGCCAGCAGCAGGTGCGCGCGCGTGGTGGGCCCGCGGCGGCCGTACTCGCGCAGGCCGGCGATCCCGAGGGCGGCGAAGACGAACCACACGACCGGGACGAGCCACGGGTTCTCGGGCAGGAAGCCCGAACGCGGCGTGTAGTCGGTGATCGACAGCCAGTTGTCCGTGTAGTGAACGGCCGTCGAGACGAGCAGAGCCCCGACGAGAATCGGCAGCGTCCTCATGCCTCCGAATCATCCCGGACTGCCGCGGGAGCACTGTGCCGCCGCGCACGCAGCCGCTCGGCCAGCGCCCAGGCCCCCACGGCGCCCGCCGCTGCCACCACCGGCATCGGCGGCACGGTGTAGCGGCCGAGCAGCGACAGCGTGGCCGCCGGCATCACCACCAGCGCCGCGCCGGACAGCCCGAACAGCGCCAGCCCGCGCACGGCGGCCCCGCGCGCCGCGAACGCGCCCAGGAGCGCGAACGCCACCATCAACCCGGGCACCAGGCCGCCGAGCCGCATGATCCGCTGCCAGTCGCCGATCACCTCGCCGCTCGACCCGGGCGAGAACTCCGCGTGGTCGTAGTCGCGCGAGAGCTGGAACAGCACGCGCGCCTCGGCCCCCTCCCCCCGCCGCGACATCAGGAACCAGCCGCCACCCGAGTACGGCTTCTTGTGGAAGGTCGGGTTGAGGAAGCGCGGCAGCTCGACGACGACCGTCTTCACGTAGTCGAACGGCTGCGCGAGGATCGCCCGCCGCCCGAACTTGCCGAGCGTCTCCTGGCCGATCGGCGGGTGGCCGTACTTCGCGCGCGCGGGCGAGCCGTCGTACCAGAGGTAGAAGAGCGACCCGGGCCGCTCGGCGGCCGGACGCTTCTCGCACAGCGACTCGGTGCCGGGCGGCTCGTCGAAGCGGTCGCAGTCCGCGAACGGCGCCGAGCGCCCGTACGCGTTCCAGCCGCTCGTGGCGGTCCAGCCCGTGTTGTCGCCGTCGAGCGCCGCGCCGATCGCGTAGACCCCCAGCACCACCACCGCGCCGGCCGCCGCCACTCCCGCCGAGGCGAGCCGCGGCCGCAGCGCGAGGAGCGCCCACAGCACGAGCACCGGCGGCAGGATCATCCCGACGTTGCGGAACAGGGCCGTGGACGCGAACAGCGCGCCGGCGAGCGCGAGCCAGCGCAGGCGCCGCCCGTCCTCGAGCGCGCGCACGGCGGCGTACAGCCCGGCCGCCAGGAGCGGCAGGAACGGCGCCTCCGACAGCAGCGTGTGCTCCATGTAGAGCTGGTCGCCCGACAGCAGCACCACGCCCGCCGGGATCGCCGCGGCCCAGACCGGCGCCCCCAGCCGCCGCACCGCCGCGTACAGCAGCAGCGCCGCCGCCACCCCCAGCAGGTGCTGCACCGCGACGGTGAACTCGAGCTGGTCCGAGAAGAACCGCAGCACCTTGAGGAACGCCGCGTAGCCGGTGGGGCCGAACGTGTCCCGGTACATCCCGTCCTCCATGTGCGCGAAGTGGAGGAAGCGCGCCGAGTCGTTGCTCGACAGGTACGCGGGCCGGTAGTCGGCCATCAGCCACACGCGCGCGGCGATCCCCGCGAGGAGGAGAAGCGCGAGGGGCAGCGGCGGCTTCGGGAGGCGGGCGCTCACGGGTGGCGGCTCTCGCGGGCGAGGGCGCTCACGCGGGCCCGCGCCGCTCCCACAACTGGAGCCGGCCGAGCTCCTCGTACCCGAGGCGCGCGTAGACCGGCCGGCCCAGCCTGGTGGCGATGAGCGTCGTGGTCGTGCAGCCGCGCTCGCGCGCGTCGGCGAGCGCCTGGCGCAGCAGCCGCGAGGCCAGCCCGCGCCCGCGGGCCTCCTCCACGGTGCCGACCCAGGTGACGTACGCGTCCCCGTCGTGGTCGTGCACGCCGAGCGTGACCGCCGGGCGGCCGCCGTCGAGCGCGAGGTACGGGTGGTACCCGTCGTACCAGCGCATCGCCTCGTCGAAGCCGCCCCACTCGTAGACCGGCCTCAGCACCTCGGAGACCGCCGCGACCGTCGGCTCCGTCACGAGGTCGAGCTCGCCCGGCTCCGGCGCCTCCACCCCGTCGAGCCCGCGGGCCATCGCCATGGGCTCGGAGTCGAGCACGTGCCCGGCGGACTCGAGCACGCGCCGAGCGTCCGGGTCGCGCTCGTGCGCCCAGACGCCCCACGCCGCGACCCCGGCGCCGTCGTACGCGGCGGCCAGGTCCCCGATCCGCGCCTCCAGCTCGGGCGCGCCGAGCTGGACGACCGCGTTCACGACCGTCCGGTCGGGCATGGCCGGCACGATCCCCGCGGTGATCCCGGCGCGCTCGAACGCGCTCCCGCCGGGCGACTCCCGGGCGAAGGAGCGCACGAACGAGGCCAGCGAGGTCTGGAGACGGTCGAGCACGCCGCAATGATCGTGGATGGCGCGGCACACTTGCCGGGTGAACCTCTTCGTGCTCGGCTGGTGCGCCGAGCTGACGGTGGACCCCGAGGCGGCCGAGACGGCCCTCGCGCGGCTGCTCGACCGCCTCCCGTTCTTCCCGGGGCGACCCGTCGAGAAGTGGGCCGCGCCCTCGGGCGCGCTCGCCGCGGCGTGGGTCGCGCACGGGCCCGAGCAGACCGGCGGCGTGCGCTACGCCCATACCGAGCCCGAGCGGCTCGCGCTCTTCTCGGGCCGCCCCGTGCGCTGGACCGGCGAGCACGAGGCCGACGGGCGCACGCCGCTCGACCCCGCCTTCTACCTGCAGCCGAGCGAGCGCTGGGCCGACTCGCTCGACGGGCGCTTCACCGCCGTGCGCTACGACGACGCCGACCGCGTGCTGGAGGTGGCCGTCGACGCCCTCGGCGCCTACCCGGTCTACGAGGCGCACGCGGGCGGCGTGCGCTGGACCTCGAACAACGCCGAGCTGCTGCGCGACCTGATCGGGTCGCGCGACCTCGATCCCGCGGTGCTCGCGCCCGTGCTGGGCGGCGGATGGTCGCTGCCGGGCGACCCCGTCTGGGCCGGTGTGCGGCGCATCGCCTACGGCTGCGTGCGCCGCCTCGCGCCGGGCAGGCCCGCCGGGCGCGCCGAGCTCCTGCCGCTTCCGCAGCTCGCCTCGATGCTCGGCGCGGGCTTCGACCCCGCGCGCGCCGGGACCATCCTGCGCGAGGGCGTGCGCGCGCTCGCCGACTGGCCGGCGCGGCCGAGCGTCGTGCCGGTCACGGGCGGGCGCGACTCGCGCCTGGTGCTGGGCGGGGCGCTGCGCTCCGGGATCGAGTTCGAGTCGACCACCGGCGGCGACGAGGACTCGCCCGACGTGCAGGTCGGGCGACAACTGGCCGAGGCGGGCGGGGTGCCCCACTCGATCCTGGCCCACGACCCGCACGGCAGCGTGTGGGACGACTGGCGGCGCGCCGCGGAGATCGTGGACCTGACCTCCTCCGGCACCGCGAGCCTCGCGGACGCGGCCGGCTTCCCGCTCGGCCCGCGCGACGGCCCGCTCGTGCTCTGGCACAGCGGGCAGGGAGGCGAGATCGCGCGCGCCTACTACGGCAGCGGCGAGGGGCTCGCGCCCGGGGCGCTGATCGACCGCCTCGCGCGCCTGTTCCTCGGCCAGCGCCCGGGCCGCGCCGACGTGCTCTCCGACGACGGCCGCGCGGTCGTGCGCGTGCAGATCGGCGACTGGGTGGAGCGCCAGCTCGGCACCGGCGTCGCGCCCGTGGACGTGCCGGACATGTTCTACCTCCAGCGCCGCATGGGCACCTGGGCCGGGCCGTCGCACGGCTGCGTCGAGTACGTGCGCGACACCACCTCGCCGCTCTGGTCGCGGCGGCTGCTGCCCGACGAGCTCGGCCTGCCGGCGGCCGAGCGGGGGCGCCAGCTCTTCCACCTGCGCGTGCTCCAGGGCCTGGCGCCGGAGCTCGTGGACCTGCCGTTCGAGGACGGCCGCGGCTGGCCGACGGCGCGCTCGGCCGCGGCGCTGAGGGTGGAGCGCGCGCGATCGCTCGCGGCCAAGGCGGCGGCGGAGGCACGCCGGCGGGCGCTGGCGCGGCGCCGGAGCGGGGGCGCGGGCGGGCCGGAGTCCGACCCCTTCGCCCGCATCCTCCCCGAGATCCGCGACACCGTCCTGTCGCAGCCGGGTCACCAGGCCTGGGCGGTGCTCGACCGCGCTCGCACCGAGCGCCTCCTCTCCTCCCCCGCCGCGGCGCTCGACACGATGAGCCGCTACTACGCCTGGCGACTGGCGACGGTGTTCGGGGCGATGGCGCCGGCGGCCCGCTAGCGGGACCCGGCGCTCAGGCCAGCTTCCGCCGGAAGGTCTCGACCAGCTCCGGGTTGCTCGAGTCGCCCGGCAGCACCCGCTCGAGCGTCAGCTCCGCGTGCGGGCCCTCCCACTCGATCGTGGCGACCTGGTTGTCGAAGGCCGGACCGTCGCACAGCCGCCAGCCGATCGACGGCTCGCGCGTGCGCGCGCTGCGCGCGAGAGTGCGGGCCATGGCGCCGGCCGTGCGGCCGCAGCCGAAGCGGACCACCGCCTTCTCGCGCTTGTCGAGCGGGTTGCGGACCGGCGAGCAGACCGCCTGCCACACCGCGCTCTCCGCGCCGGTCCCGGCGGGGAAGCCGACCTCGGCGAGGTACGCGTAGTGCACGTCGCCCGAGAGCATCGTGATCGACCCGGGCGCGTCGCCGCGCTCGCCGCTCGCGACCGCCTTGAGCAGCCCCTCCATCCGCTCGAGCGAGTTGTCGAACGCCGCCCAGTGCTCGAGGTCGATGCCCTGCCGGATCCGCTCGCCCGTCCCGGCGAAGGCGCGCCCCCAGGCGCCGTCGCAGACGCGCTCGTTCCAGGCCTCGAGGTCGTGCATCGGGCGCGGCAGCAGGAACGGCAGCGAGCTGGCCAGGAAGAGGTGGTTGAAGCCGCCGGTCGCGTGCTCCTCCACGAAGCGCCACTCCTCGTCGTCGACCATCTTGCGCTCGCCGTCGAGCACCCGGCCCGCGCGCGAGTCGATGACCACGAAGCGCGCCTTCGCGACGTCGCGGCAGTAGGTCCAGCGCGCCCCCGTCGGCTCGGCGTCCGCGCGCAGCGCGAACTCGTGCAGGTCGTCGCCCAGGTCGGGTACCCGCCGCGCGCGCTGGAGCATCTCGTCGGCGTCGTGGTCGCGCGGCGAGAGGTTGCCGAGGTGCTGGTAGAGCCAGTACGACATGAACGCGCCGGCGATGCGCTCGCGCCACCACGGCTTGGCGCGGTACTCATCGATCCACGCCTGCGACGTGTTCCAGTCGTCGTGCACGTCGTGGTCGTCGAAGATCATCGCCGTCGACACCGTCGACATCAGCCAGCGGATCACCGGCTCGCCCCACGCCTCGTGGTAGAGCCGCACGTACTCCTCGAAGTCGCAGACCTCGTAGCCCGCGCCCTCGTTCGGGTCGCGGCGGGTGCGGATGAAGTCCTTCACGTGCGGGGAGACCTCGTCGGCGTAGACCTGGTCGCCGAGCATGAGCAGGAGGTGCGGCCAGTCCTCCTCGGGGCGGTCGCGCATCCGCAGGGCGTACGCGCGCAGGGCGTCGATCTCGCGGCCCAGGTCGCTCTCGTCCTTCGTCAGGTCGTAGGGCGCCTCGTGCGGGTAGCCGACCCGGCACGACCCGAAGA
Organism: Thermoleophilaceae bacterium; assembly: GCA_036386455.1. Taxonomy (GTDB): domain Bacteria; phylum Actinomycetota; class Thermoleophilia; order Solirubrobacterales; family Thermoleophilaceae; genus AC-37. The sequence goes on along the minus strand of DASVVS010000032.1, from coordinate 7,721 downwards.
TCACGCGGTGGCGCTCCCCCTCCATGGGCGTGCGTATCGACGGCGGCGGCATCCCCGAGCCCGGGTCGGGCCACACGGTCTGGCCGTCGAGCTCGACCGTGTACGGGTAGCGCGTGCCCGGCGTGAGCCCCTTGATGTACGCGATCGCGTAGTGGCGCCCCCGCACGCAGAAGGTCGGCGTGCGCGAGCTGAGCACCGAGACCTCGCACGGCTCGTCGGTCTCGACCCAGATCGTGGCCTCCGTCTCGCCGACGTAGCGCAGCAGGGGACCAAGGACGAGCTGGGGCACGGGCTGCACGCTATCTACAACGCGCGCGCGGCCCGCAGGTCGGGCACTAAGGCCCGGACTCGTGTACGAGACCGTTCGGATCGGGCGTGTACGGCGGGGCGGTGAGGCGCGCCGCCTCCACGGCCCGCGGGCGGTCGGCCACGAAGCGCGTGAGCACGTACGTCGGGTCGCGATCGGCCGACAGGACGCTGAAGCCGGGCGCGGGGGCGGCGGCGTGCGGGGCGCGGCCGTCGCGGGTCATCACGAGCACGTCGATCTCGCTCACCGCGAAGCGGGGCCCGGGCGGCGCCTCGACCTCCGGCTCGTAGGCCGCCAGCGGCACGAAGCCCACGTCGGGATTCACGACGATCGCCCGCGCACCGCGCGGCTCGCCGAGCGCGGCCGCGGCCGAGCGCCAGTCGTCGCGCTGCAGGCGCGGGGTGAACGGCACGGCGACCGAGACGGTCAGGAAGACCGCGGCGAGCGCCACGCCGGCGACGGCCCCGAGCCGGCGCGCCGCGAGGACGGCGGCGAGCGCCGCGAACAGCGGGACCCAGGCAACGGCGAGGTAGCGCGTGGCGAAGTAGTCCACCCCGACGACGGCCAGCGCCATCGGCACCAGGATCGTCCCGGCCCCGATGCCGAGCGGGACGAGCCAGCGCCGGCGCGCCTCGGGCGCCGCGCGCGCCAGCGCCACGGCCCCGCCCGCGACGATCAGCAGCGCGCAGAGCGGCGCGAGGCCGCGCACCGGCCCGCCGTACTTGCCGACGAGGAACTCCTGCGCGAGGTCGCCGACGCGGCTCGGTATCGACGCGTCGCCCACCTGGGCGCCCTCGTTCCGGCGCTGGTCGAGCGCCAGCGGGACGAGCGCGAGCCCCACCGCGATGACCGGCGCGAGGCCCGCCAGCACCGCGCGCCGCGCGGCCGGGCGCCGCAGCAGCCAGGCGGCCTCGAGGAGGACGACGAACGTGGCGAAGTAGTGGGTCGCCACCGCCAGGGCGGCGGTGGCCGACCACGCGACGAGGCTCCGCCGCGCCGGTTCGTCGTCGTGGCGCAGGGCGAACAGCAGCGAGGCGCTCACGAGGAACACGACGAGCGCGTAGGCGCGCGCCTCCTGCGAGTACCAGACGAGGAACGGGCTCACGGCCACGAGGGCCGCCGCCAGGAGGCCGGCGGCCCGCGAGGCTACCTGCCGCCCGATCAGGTACGCGACCGGGATCGTGGCGGTGCCGGCGAGGGCCGACGTCACGCGCAGCGCCGCCTCCCCCGTGCCGGCGACCTGGCACCACGCCCACGTGAGCGCGTAGTAGAGCGGCGGCGTGTTCTCGCCGCGGCGGATCAGGTCGAGCATGTTCCCGAGCGGGTCGGCGGCGATCCGCCGCGTGAACGCCTCGTCGAGCCACAGGCTCTGGTCCCCGAGCGTGGCGAACCGAAGCGCCGCGCCGAGCGCGACGATGCCGGCGAGCGCGAGCCCCGCGCGCCTACTCGACGACAAGCCCGTGGCGCATCGTGTTCTCGGTCACCACGCGGGGCTCCACGAACTGGAGCAGGTAGCCGGGGCCGCCGGCCTTGAAGCCCACGCCCGAGCGGCGGTTGCCGCCGAACGGCTGGCGACCGACCATCGCGCCCGTGATGTGGCGGTTCACGTAGAGGTTGCCGACCGGCGAGCGCCGCTGGACCTCCTCGATCGTGCGCGGGTCGCGCGAGAAGAGGCCGCCGGTGAGGGCGAACGGCGAGTCGTCGAGGGCGTCGCAGGCGGCCGTCACGCTCGCCACCGCCTCGACCGCCAGCAGCGGGCCGAAGACCTCCTCGCGCAGCACGGGCGAGCCGGGGTCGAGGTCGGCGGCGACGGTGGGGGCGCAGAACCAGCCCTCCGCGGGGATCTCCTCCTGCCGCGCCGCGATCCGCCCGTCGCGGGCGGCGCGCGCCGCGTAGCCCTCCACGCGGTCGCGCGACTCCTCGTCGATCACCGGCGGCACGTCGATGCCGAACGTGTCCGCCTGGCCCACCCGCAGCACGCTCGTCGCGCCCGCCAGCCGCTCCACCAGGGTGTCGGCGATCCGCTCGTGAGCCAGCACCCGCGCCGCCGCCGAGCACTTCTGGCCCGCGTAGACGAACGCGCTGCGCACGAGAGCGGGCACGGCCTCGTCGAGATCGGCGTCGGAGTCCACGATCACGGCGTTCTTGCCGCCCATCTCCGCGATCACGCGCTTCACGTGGTGCTGGCCCTCGGGCGTCTCGGCCGCTGCGCGCACGATGTCGAGCCCGACGGCGCCCGAGCCCGTGAACGCGATCGTGTGCACGCCCGGGTGGCGGACGAGCGCCGCGCCCGCCTCGCCGAAGCCGGGCAGCAGCGCGACCGCGCCGTCCGGCACGCCGGCCTCGCGCAGCGCGCGCACGAGCATGAGCGCCGACGCCGGCGACTGCTCCGCCGGCTTCAGCACCACGGCGTTGCCGGTGGCGAGCCCGGCGGCGACCATGCCGGCCGGGATCGCCAGCGGGAAGTTCCACGGCGAGATCACGGCCACGACCCCGCGCGGCTCCCAGCGCATCGTGTTGCGCTCGCCGGGCGCCTGCAGCAGCTCCGGGCCGCGCTCGAGGTCCACCGCCTCGCGCGCGTAGTACTCGAGGAAGTCGATCGCCTCGCACACGTCGGCGTCCGCCTCGCCCCACGGCTTCGCGCACTCGCGCACCTGGAGCGCGGCCAGCTCGCGGCGGCGCTCGCGCATGATGGCCGCCGCGCGGAGCATCACCTCGGCGCGGCGCTCGGCGCCCAGGTCGCGCCAGGCCGGGAACGCGGCGCGGGCAGCCTCCACCGCGGCGGCGGCATCGGCCTCGCCCGCCTGGGCCGCCACCGCCACCACGCGGTCCGGGCTGCCGGGATCGGTCGACTCGAAGCGCTTTCCGTCGGAGGGCCGGCGCTCTCCGTCGCCCACCAGCACGGGCACGCTCAGCGGCAGCCGCGGCTCCAGCTCGCGCAGCGCGTCCAGCAGCGACTCGCGCGCGGGCGCGCGGCGCAGCTCCAGCGTCGGCTCGTTGGCGAACGGCCTCACGGCGGCGCCAGGAGCTCCTCGAGCGGCGCTCCGCTCGCCTGGGCGTTCAGGAACGACTCGTTCGCGGTGTTCTCCAGGAGGCGCCGCACGAGGTAAGCCATGCCGGCCACCAGCTCGCCGACCGGGCAGTAGGAGCGCACGCGGAACCCCTGGGCCGCGAGGGCCTGGGCTAGGTCGTCGCCCAGGCCGCGCAGCACCTGCAGCTCCAGGTCGGAGTCGGGCGCGCCCAGCTCGCGGTTGACCGCGATCGCGTGGGCCACCGAGCGCAGGTTGTGCGACGCGATCGCCACCCGCACCAGCGGCCGCGCCTCGAGCAGCCGCCGCGTGAGCCGCTCGAAGTTACGGTCGCAGTCCGCCTTGTCCTCGAACACCGGCGGGCTCCAGCCGTGCTGGCGAGCCTCGACCACCTCGTGGTCCCAGTAGGCACCCTTCACGAGCCGCACCACGAGCGGCGTGGTCCGCCTCGAGCGCCCGGCCCAGTCGAGGATCCGCTCGAGCTCCTCGGGCGAGTCGCGCAGGTAGGCCTGGAGCACGACGCCGGCCGAGGGACCGTCGCGGAACGCCTCCTCGTCGAGGAGGTCCACCACGAGGTCGAGCGTCGTCTCGAGCGAGTCCATCGACTCCATGTCGATGTGCAGGTGGGCGCCGCGCTCGCGGGCGCGCTCCACCAGCGGGCGCAGGCGGCGGGCGGCGTCCTCGCGGCCCACGTCCGGCGCGTCGGGGCGCATCAGCGGAGTCAGCGCCGAGACCTTCACCGACAGGTTCGCGCGCGGGATCGGCCCGGCCGAGTCGCGCTCGAGCAGCGGGCGCTCGGGCCAGCGCGCGGCGGCGCCGGCGACCACGTCGAGTGCGTCGGCGCAGCGCTCGGCGTAGCGGTCGGCCTCGGCGGCGGTCACGGTCATCTCGCCGAGCAGGTCGAGCGACGAGGCGATGCCGTCGTTCCACAGGTCGCGCAGCTCCGACCGGGCGGCCTTCGGCGACTCGGCCACGATGAAGCGGTGGGCCATGTGCCGCACCCCCGCAGCCGCGGCCATCCCGAGCGCGCGGCGGCCGGCGGCGCCCCCGGCCATGCGCATCGCGGCGCGCAGCGGGGGCGGCTGCTCGTCCACGTCGGCGAGGTAGCCGGTCAGGTGGCGGGCCAGCTCGTCGAGCGAGTTGCAGGCGGGCGTCACGTCCACGAGCCGGAACAGCGCGGCGCGCAGCTCCTGGTCGCGGGTGGTCAGCTCCATGGCGCGCTCGTCGAGGGCGCGGAGCGGACGGCGGGCGTTCGAGGGGAAGGCGCCGGCGAGCGCCTTTCCGATCTCGTGCAGATCCGCCTCGACGGCCATGGGCCGAACGGTAGTCTCCGGCAGGTGCGCCGCATCGGGGTACTGGCAGCACTCGCCGCGACTCTGCTCGCGGCCGCTCCGGCACACGCCGCCAAGCTCGTCACGCTGACGACCGCCAGCAGGTTCGTCGAGCCGGCGAAGCTGCAGTTCAACGGGCCGCCGCCCGACACGCCCGCGCGGCCGAACGCGCTGCGGGTGAACGTGCTGCTGCCGGACGGCTACACGAAGCGCAAGCGCTGGCCGGTGCTCTACCTGCTTCACGGACACGGCGACGCGTACGACTACTGGGCCAACCCGAAGCGCGGCAACATCGCCGAGATAGCGAAGGGGTTCCCGGGGATCATCGTGATGCCGGAGGGCGCCCGCGGCTGGTACGCGAACTGGTGGAACGGCGGAACTCGCACGCCCGGCTGGGAGAGCTACCACCTGGGCGAGCTGACCCAGCTCGTGGAGCGGCGCTACCCGATCCGGCCCGGGCGGCGCTGGCACGCGATCGCCGGGCTGTCGATGGGCGGCCAGGGCGCGATGTTCTACGCCACCCAGCGGCCGGGCTACTTCGGTTCGGTGGCGTCCTTCTCGGGCGTGCTCAGCCTCCAGCGGCCGGAGTGGCCTGCGGCGATGGACACGCAGGGCGAGTCGCACCAGGACGTGTTCGGCGACCCCGAGGCGCAGCGCTTCTACTGGACCGGTCACAACCCGGTGGCGCTCATCGACAACCTGCGCCACACGCGCGTGTACGTGACGGCCGGCGACGGCACTCCCACCGACCCGAGCGAGATCGACAACCCGTTCGGCGCCGCCGCCGAGCTCGAGCTGTCGCAGCACGCCGTGGACTTCGACGCCGCCGCGCGCGCCGCGGGCGTGGACGTGACCTACGTGCCGCGGCGCGGGATCCACGACTGGCCGTACTGGCGCGTGCACATCGCGGACGCCCTGAAGTGGGGGTTCTTCGAGCCGGTGAAGGAGAAGCCGCGCGCGTGGCGCTTCTCGACCGTCCAGCGGTTCAGCTCGGCCTGGGGGCTGCGGATCCTGTTCCCGAAGGCGCCGGACGCCGTGGCCACGTTCGAGCGCGACGGCGACGTGCTGCGCGCCACCGGCTCGGGTCTCGTGCGGATCCGCGGACCGCGCGGCGGCCGGGTCCCGCGCGAGCTTCCGTTCAGCGTCCCGTTCCCAAAGTAGCCTGGACCGGGATGGCCGACCGGATCATGTACGTGAAGCCGGGCTGCCCCTACTGCGAGGGCGCGCGCGAGCGCCTGCGGGCGGCGGGGCTCGACTGGGAGGAGCGCGACGCTACCTCCCGCGCCGACTGGAAGCAGGAGCTGTTCGGCCTCTCGCCGCGCGGCGTGGTGCCAACGCTCGTGGAGGGCGAGAGCGTCACGATCGGCCACGACGGCGGCGGCTGACGGGTGCACTGAGGGGCGGCCGGTCGGCCGCCGGACGCTCCGCGCGCCGCCGCCGCGGGCAGGATTAGACTCGCCCGCCGATGGACTACCCGGTCGAGTCATTCACGCAGGAGGAGCGGGAGCGGCTCGCACCCCACTTCACCAACCTCGACCGCCCGGTCTTCGCGCTCGTGAACCTGCCGGAGACGGTCAAGGGCGCTCTGTTCGCCCGCTACTCGCGCTATCCGGGCACGCTGCGCCGGCTGTTCCTGGAGGAGTTCGCCGACGACGTGGCCGCGGGCGGGCCGGTCCGCTTCGACGGGGCCGAGGGCGAGCGAGCGGCCAAGCTCTACGAGCGCGTCTTCGTGGGCTACGGCGACGACTCGGTGGCCCAGCTCGGCGGCGCGCACATCGCCTGCGAGTGGGTCTCGAACGTACTGACCAAGGTCCTCCAGCGCGGCCGGCTGGCCGCCTACCTCGAGCAGTCCACGCGCTACATCCCCTACGACGGGCCGATGCCGGACGGCCGCGGCTACCGCTACTGGCGCGACGACTCGCTCGGCCCCGAGTACGCCCGCGCCATGGACTCGCTGTTCGACGCCTACGCCGGCGCGCTCCCGCGCGTGGAGGCCTGGGCGGCCGAGCGCTGGCCGCGCGCCGGGGGCGAGCCCGAGGCGGCTCACCTCCGCTCGATCCGCGCCAAGGCGCTCGACCTGCTGCGCGGGCTGCTGCCAGCCGCCGCGCTCTCACACGTGGGGATCTTCGCCAGCGGGCAGGCGTACGAGCAGCTCGTGATGCGGCTGCTGGCCTCGCCGCTGCCGGAGGCTCGCGAGGTTGGCGCGATGGTGCTGCGCGAGCTGCAGGCCGTGATGCCGAGCTTCGTGTCGCGGGTGGAGCGGCCGGATCGCGGCGGTGAGTGGATCCGCAACATGGCGGAGCGGCGCGAGGCCGCGGCGGCCATGGCGCGGAGGATGGGGCTCGACCGGGTCGAGGAGGCCGACGACGGCCCCTCGGTGCGACTGGTCGACGTGCAGGGCGGCGAGGACGACCTGCTGGCCGCGATGCTGTTCGAGCAGGCCGCGGTCTCCGAGGAGGAGCTGCGGGCGGCCGTGCGCGTGCTGCCGCCGGACGAGCGCGCGGCGCTGATAGGCGAGCTGGTCGGGGAGCGGGCCAACCGCCGCCACCGCCCGGGTCGCGGCTTCGAGGCCGTGCGCTACCGCTTCGAGGTGGTCTCCGACTACGGCGCCTTCCGCGACCTCCAGCGCCACCGGATGCTCACGATCCAGTGGCAGCCGCTCACGCCGTACCTCGGCGCGGGCGTGCCGGCCGAGCTCGAGGACGCCGGCGTGTCCGACGTCTACCGCGCCGGGCTCGACCGCTCGCGCGAGGAGTACGAGCGGCTGGCCGAATCGGGGCGCCCCGAGCTCGCTCCCTACGCGCTCTGCCTGGGCTTCCGCATCCGCTACGTGATGGACATGAACGCGCGCGAGGCGATGCAGATGATCGAGCTGCGCTCAGGCCGCGAGGGCCATCCGGGCTACCGCGCGGTGGCGCACGAGATGCACGCCCAGATCGCCCGCGTGCACCCCGCGGTGGGAGCGGCGATGACGCACGTGGACCACGACGTCGAGCCGCGCCTGGAACGGATCCTCAGCGAGATCCGCACGCAGGCGAAGCGCGCGCAGCTGGC
>DASVVS010000031.1:0-10904 GCA_036386455.1 Thermoleophilaceae bacterium | reverse complement strand
CTCACGGGAGCGGACCTGCGCAACACGCAGCACGTGCTCGAGGTCTGGTGGGCGCTCGAGCGGCGCAGCCTCGACGCCCGCGCCGCGGGTGTGCTGCCGCGCCCGCGCCCGCCGCTCCGTCCGCGCTAGGCCCGGCCGGCGCTCCGCGCTAGGCCCGGCCGGCGCTCGAGCCGCGGGCCATCACGGCCCACCGGCACCGAGGCCGGCAGGCCGCCACCGCACCGGCCGTCAGGCCAGCAGGCCCATCCGCTGCGCCCGGAGGATCGCCTCCGCCCGGTTGCGCGCCTTCATCTTGCGGTAGAGCGCGCTGGTGTGGTCCTTCACCGTGTGCGGCGAGAGGAACAGGCGCGCCGCGATCTCGCGGTTGGTCGCGCCGCCCGCGATCATCTCGAGCACCTCGCGCTCGCGCTCGGTCAGCAGGTTCGGCGGCTGCTGGCCCTCGGACGTGAACACGGTCATCCCGAGACCCACCATCCGGGCCGCGCCCGCGATGTCCCGGGCGCCCCAGCCCTTCGGCACGAAGCCGGACGCGCCGACGGCTCGCGCCGACTGAGCCGAGATCCGCTCAACTCCCGACATCAGCAGCACGCGCGTGGTCGGCGACAGCTCGCGGATGCGCTCGCAGACGTCGGCCCCCGACTCGCCTCCAAGCATGAGGTCCACCATCGCGACGTGCGGCTCGTAGCGCTGCGCCAGCTCGTAGGCCTGCGCCGGCGCGTGGGCCGCGTGAAACCGTTCGACCCACGTCTCCCCGGACAGCAGCATCCGGAATCCCCAGTGGACGACGTCCTCGTCGTCCACGAGCAGCACGCGCAGGCGGCGATGTTCGTCGCTGGGGCTGACGGTGCCGTTGAAACGACCCGCTAGCGGGTTCGTTGACTCCTCGACGATTGTCTCCTGTTCGCTCAGCGGTCCCTCTCCGGTTTGCTCAAGAACACCCCTCTAAAGAGGGACGTTCGCACAACTGAGCCGGTTCGGCTAGGGGGGAACCTCCAAACTTGGGATGGCGTCTTCGGGGAGGCGCACAACCTAGGCCGCACAGGAGGGGCTCGAATCGGCTCCACGAGCGGCTTTGCGCCTGCTCTGGCTTATCCGACTCCGTTGCTAGGATTTCCCCCGTGACCTTCTCCGCGAAGACCGAGTACGGGGTGCGTCTGATGGTCGCTCTGGGCCGCGATGCGCACGGCGGTCCGACGTCGCTGAAGGCGATCGCAGAGGCGGAGGGGCTTCCGCTCTCCTACCTCGAGCACGTGGTCGCGAGCCTCAAGCGCGCCGGCCTCGTCACGTCGAGCCGCGGCGCGCACGGCGGCTACCGGCTCGCCAAGCCGGCGGACGAGATCGCGATGGACGAGGTCGTGCTCGCGCTGGAGGGGGCCATCGCCCCGATGGAGTGCTTCGTGCACGTGCCGACCGAGCGCGTGGCGTGCTCTCACAAGGGCGAGCGCAGCGCCGCCTGCTCCACGCGCCTCCTCTGGATGCGCGTCCAGAGCGGAGTCGTGCGCGCACTGCAGGGGACCACGCTCGCCGAGCTGGTCGAGTTCGAGGCCCGGCCCGAGCAGCCGCGCGCCGAGGCCGTCGCGTAGCGCGGCGCCACACCACCAAGGACAGGAGACTTCAGATGGCGGACCTCGAGATCAGGAACCTCCACGTACGAGCCGGCGAGAAGGAGATTCTCAAGGGCCTCGACCTGACCATTCGCGCGGGCAAGGTCCACGCGATGATGGGCCCGAACGGGTCCGGCAAGTCCACGCTCGCGAACGCGATCATGGGACATCCGAACCTCGAGGTGACCGACGGGCAGATCCTGCTCGACGGCAGGGACGTGACCGAGGCCGAGCCGGACGAGCGCGCCCGCCTCGGGCTGTTCATGGCGTTCCAGTACCCCGTGGCCGTGCCGGGCGTGACCGTCACCAAGTACCTGCGGACGGTGATGAACGCGCACCGCGAGGAGCAGGGCGAGGACCCGGTCAGCCTCAAGGAGTTCCGCAAGACGGTGGAGCAGGCGATGGAGCTCGTCGAGGTGCCGCGCGAGTTCGCCTCGCGCTACCTGAACGAGGGCTTCTCCGGCGGAGAGAAGAAGCGCATGGAGATCCTCCAGCTCGCGCTCCAGAAGCCGCGGATCGCCGTGCTCGACGAGACCGACTCCGGCCTCGACATCGACGCGCTGCGGATCGTCGCCAACGGCGTCAACGCGCTGAACGGCCCCGAGATGGGCGTCCTGATCATCACCCACTACCAGCGCATCCTCCACATGGTCCAGCCCGACTCGGTGCACGTGCTGTACGCGGGGCGGATCGTCAAGGAGGGCGGCCCGGAGCTGGTCGGCGAGCTCGAGCAGCGCGGCTACGGCTGGATCAAGGACGAGGTGGAGGCCGCGGCGGCGTGACCGTCGAGACCGCCCAGGGGACCGCCGCCCAGGCGCCGCCGCTCGACGTCGAGCGGATCGCGTCCGAGTTCCCGATCCTCGAGCGGGACCTCACCTACCTCGACAGCGCCGCCACCGCCCAGAAGCCGCGCGCGGTGCTCGACGCCCTGTACTCGGTGCTCGCGGAGCACAACGCGAACATCCACCGCGGCGTCTACCCGCTGGCGCAGGAGGCGACCGAGCTGTTCGAGGGCGCCCGCCACACGGTCCGGCGCTGGATCGGCGCGGCGTACGAGGAGGTCGTGTTCACGAAGAACGTGACCGAGGCGATCAACCTCGTCGCTTACTCGTGGGGCCGCACGAACATCGGCGAGGGCGACACGGTGCTCATCACCGAGATGGAGCACCACTCGAACATCGTGCCGTGGCAGCTCCTGTGCCAGGAGCGCGGCGCGGAGCTGCGCTACGTGCCGGTCGTGGGCGGCCGGCTCGACATGGACTGGCTCGACCGCGAGCTGGCCCGCTCGCCCAAGCTGCTCTCGGTCGTCCACGTCTCGAACGCGCTCGGCACGATCAACGACGTCGAGACGATCGTCGCCCGCGCGCACCGGATGGGCACGCGCGTGCTGGTCGACGGCGCCCAGGCCGCGCCGCACCTCGCGATCGACGTGAAGAGGATCGGCGCGGACTTCTACGCCTTCACCGGGCACAAGGTCTACGGGCCGACCGGCATCGGAGTCCTCTACGCCAAGCGCGAGCTGCTCGAGGAGATGCCGCCGTTCCTCTCGGGCGGCGACATGATCAGCCGCGTCGACTTCCAGCAGTCGAGCTGGAACCAGCTCCCGTGGAAGTTCGAGGCGGGCACCACGCCGTACGCCGAGGCGGTCGGCCTCGCCGCCGCGCTCGACTGGCTCGGCGCGATCGGCATGGACGCGGTCGGCGCGCACGAGGCCGACCTCGTCGGCTACGCGCTCGAGCGGCTCGGCGAGGTGCCGGGCCTCACGGTCTTCGGGCCGAGGTCGCTGCCGCGCGGGCCCGCGATCTCCTTCGCCCTGGAGGGGATCCACCCGCACGACGTGGCCGAGATCCTCGGCCGCGACGGCATCTGCATCCGCGCCGGCCACCACTGCACGCAGCCGCTGATGCGCAAGCTCGGCGTGCCGGCCACCTCGCGCGCCAGCTTCGGCGTGCACAACAGCCGGGCCGACGTCGACCGCCTGATCACGGGGCTCGACGAGGTGCGGAGGATCTTCGCCTAGTGGACGCGCTCTACCGCGAGGCCATCCTCGACCACTACAAGCACCCGCACAACTTCGGGGAGCTGGACGACGCCGACCTCGAGTTCGAGGACAACAACCCGCTCTGCGGCGACGAGCTGAAGGTCCAGCTCAAGGTCGGCGACGACGGCCGCGTGGAGACCGTCCGCTTCTCCGGCCAGGGCTGCGCGATCTCCCAGGCCTCCGCCTCGATGATCTCGGACGAGATCAAGGGGATGAGCGTGGAGGAGCTGCGCCGCCTCGACAAGAGCGCGATCCTGGAGCTGCTGGGGATCGACATCTCCGCCACCCGCATGAAGTGCGCGCTGCTCTCGCTGAAGGTCATCAAGAGCGCGGCGATCGGCTCTCCCGCCGCTTGGGAGAGCGACGAGTACGCCGACGGCGGCGCGCGCGGCGCCGGCGGGCTCTAGCCGCCGCGCCGGGCAGGTCACCGTCCTGCCCTGGGGTCGCATACCAGCCCTAGGACAGGACGGTGCAGCCGAAGCGGTGGATCCTGCTCCCCAGTGCCGGTGCCGCCCTACCCGCGCGCGCCCGGCAGGTCGCCGCGGCAGCCGCCCAGAGCGCCGAGCCGCACCGCCTCCACCACGCGCCCGGCCGCACCCTGCACCGTCACCCGCGCGCCCGTGCGCGTGCCCGGCGGCGCCGTGGCCGGGATCCGGGCGGTGCCGCCGCGGCCCAGCGCCAGCTCCTGCCGCACGCGCAGCAGCGGCCGGGTGCGCGGCGGGAAGTCGAAGTCGATCTCCACGACCACCGGCGGGCCGGCGCCGCGGACCGTCACGTCCACGACCAGCGTCCGCCCGGGGCAGAGCGGGAAGCTGCGCGCCACGGCTGGCGTCTCCTGGACGGTGAAGCCCGGCGTGGCGTCGAGCGCTCCCTCCCAGCAGCCCGGGCGGCCGGTGAGCCGGTCGTCGCAGCCGACCGGGCTCGGCGCGCGCGGGCGGTCCACGAGCCGGACCAGGATCCAGTCGCGGTCGGCCCAGGCGATCTCGCCGCTCCGGTCCAGCAGCTCCGGCACGCCGGGCTCGGCGAACGGCACGCCCGACCGCCTGCCGAGGATCCACTCGACGCCGAGCTTGCGATAGCGCACCACGGGCGGGTCGCTCGCGGGAGGAGCCGACGCCGACCCGAGCCGCCGCGCCACCTCCCACTGCGGCGAGATGTCGCGCCCCTCGCCGAGCCAGAGCCTCTGCTGCGTCGGCGACATCACCATCGCGCCGGGCGGAGCGAGGCGGTCGAACGCGGCGAGTGCGTCGCGCTCGGGCATCGACTTGCGCTCGTAGTCGTAGTCGTCCTCCAGGCCGAGTGCGGCGCGCACCGGCAGGTCCCGCCCCGGCACGTTCCAGAACTGCGCCACGGCGGGGACCCACATCAGCGCCGCGCACGCGGCGAGCGCGGCCACCGCCCCGCGGTCGAACCACGGGCCGGGGCGGCGCGCGGGCGCGGCCAGCGCGAGCGCGGCTATCGCCACCGCCCCCAGGGGCAGGATGAAGCGCAGGTAGCGGAACTGCTGGTACCAGACGATCGCGGCCACGGCGACCCCGCCCCACAGCACCAGCACCTCGCGCGCGCGCCCGCGTGTCCACAGGAGCAGCGCGGCCACGAGCGTCGCAGCCACGATCAGCCCGAACGACCCGTCGGGCGCCGCCTGCGACAGGCGGGCGGTGTCGGTCGCCGTGCGCAGCAGCAGCTCGACCGGCTCGACGAGCTCGGCGAGCGCGCTTTCGCTGGTGGCCCCGCCGCCATAGGAGGCCGGAAAGCTCACGGTGGTCTCGTTCACCGGCCAGTACCTGCTCTTGAAGACGTCGTTGTAGTTGGGGAGCAGCGGGTTGCCCAGCTCGATCCACTTGATGGCGAACGGCGTCCCCGCCAGCGCGAGTCCGCCCGCCAGCGCGCCCGCCGCGGCGCGCAGCCGGCCGGGGCCCACGCCGAAGGCGAGCCACGCGATCACGAGCCCCCCGGCGAGCGGGGCGAGGTGGAGCTTGAGGTCCACGGCCGCGCCCGCCAGCAGCCCGGCCGCCACGCCCGCCGCGAGCGGCGCCGCGGCCGGCTCCCGCACGAGCCTCACGAAGGCGGCCGCGAGCCCGACGCCCGCGAGCGTGAGCGCGGCGTCGTCGTAGGCCGTCGTGGCCTGCCAGAAGAGGTGAGGGGTGATCGCGAGCGCCCCTGCGGCCAGCGGCGCCCACGGCGTGCGCCGCACGAGCCACCACACCGAGCCGACCGCGCCGGCCAGCGACAGCCACTGGACGTAGCGGCCCACGCCGCCGGCGTCGACCAGATGGCCCGGTATGGCGAGGATCGGGGTGAAGCCGATCAGGTTGAGCTGCGGGTGCTCGGACAGCGAGCCGATCGAGCCGGACCGCGCCCACTCGGCCGGCAGCCACGCCTTCGAGGAGAGCGCGTCGAACATCAGCTCGGGCGCGGCGGCGAAGACCGAGGCCAGGCCGAGGAGGAGCGCGATGATCGACGCGGCGGCGGCCGCCGGACGGCTCAGTTCTGGGACGCGTCGGGTACGGACGCGGTCACGGGGCCCCTCGGGGGTACGCTCGCCGGCTCGCTCAGTGAGCCCCCCGAGTGGCCCCGTGCCCGCGTCCTGCTCGGGACCGCCTGCTACTTCCCCCAGCCTTTTTGTCGCTCGCCAGGCTGGCGGCGCGGCTGAAATTCCCAGCGCGATCACCGGCAGCGCGACCGTCCACCAGCGCAGCGCCCCCAGCCGGCCGACCGCGTACAGCGCCAGCCCGAGCAGCCCGGCACCGGCCAGCCAGGCGGCCGGGGGCGCCGAGGCGACGGACGGCACGCGCAGCCGCAGCAGCGCCCAGTTGCCCACCCGCCAGCAGGCGCCCATCGTGGCGAGCGCCATCGCGAACGACCACGCCTCGCGCCCGGCGGTCAGGGTCGCCAGCAGGGCGATGCCGCCGATCGCGGCGGCGCACGCCACCGGCAGCCACAGGAGCCGCGGCGGCAGCACGAGCGCCGCCACCGCGATCGCGGCCACCGCCAGCGCGTACCCGCCCACGAGCGCCTTGGCGTAGCCGGCCGTGAGCGGCTCGCCCACGTCCATGAGCTGCGGGATGCGCACTGCCAGCAGCGCGAGCACCAGCGCCGACGTGGCGAGCGCGGCCGCGCCCACGGCGGCCCAGGACCATCCGCCCTGAAGTGAGCGCTGCACTGGGACACAGATAGCGAACGCCCGCTAACTTGCGCCTGTGCGCCCAGGGACCGCCCTCGTCCTCGCAGCGGTCCTCCTCGGGCTCGCCTCGGCGCCCGCCCGCGCCGGCGACCCGATCATGCCGCTCTCCCAGGTGAAGCCGGGAATGCAGTGCACGGGCTACACGGTCATCCGCGGCACCGCGATCACGTCGTTCGGAGTCGAGGTCGTCGACGTGTTCGAGCAGCGTCCGGCGGCGCCCGCGATCCTCGTGCGCGTCTCCGGCCCGGCGGTCGAGGAGAGCGGCGTGGCGGCCGGCTTCTCCGGCTCGCCGATCTACTGCGACGACGGCGCCGGAACCGCGCGCAACATCGGCGCGATCGCCGAGGTGGTCGGCGACTGGGGCAACAAGCTCGCGCTCGCCACCTCGATCGAGGAGATCCTCAGCGAGCCCGCCGAGCCCCCGTCGAACCAGGCGCGCGCGACCGCTGCCGCCGACCCGCCGGCGCGCGGCCCGCTCACCGTCGCCGGCCTCAGCCGCCCGGTCGAGCGCGCGCTCGTGGCCGCAGGACGCCGTGGCGGCCGCCCGGTCATCGCGGCGCCGAAGGCGCCCGCGCCCGCCGGCCCGTTCGAGCCGCTGCGGCCCGGATCCGCGGTGTCCGTCGGGCTCTCGAGCGGGGACCTCTGGATCGGCGGCGTGGGCACCGTCGCGTACGTGGACGGGACCACGGCCTGGCTCTTCGCGCACCCGTTCGAGATGGTCGGCCGCCGCTCGCTGCTGCTCCAAGACGCGTACGTGCACACGGTGGTCTCCAACCCCGACCCGCAGCTCGGCAGCTACAAGCTCGCCGCACCCGGGCGCGACATCGGAACCACGACCAACGACGCCCTCGCCGCGGTCGTCGGCCAGATGGGCACGCTGCCGCGGACCACGGACGTGTTCGTGAACGCGCTCGACCCGGACGGAGGCCGCTCCGAGCGGATGCAGCTGGAGGTGGCGGACGAGTCGGGCGTCGACCTCCCGGCCGGCTACTCGCCGCTCGTCTTCATCGGCCCGCTGGCCGTGGCCGAGGCCTCCGCGCGCGTCCTCCGCTCGATCCCCGCGCGCATGAGCGGCTCGATGTGCGCTCGGCTCACGCTGCTCGGGCAGCCGCGGCCGCTGCGCGTGTGCAACCGCTACGTGACCCAGTTCGGCGGAGGCGTCGGCGGCTCGATGGCCGACGACCTGGCGCGGGCGATCGAGGCGATCGACGCGGCCGAGTACGCGCCGCTGTCGGTCGAGCGCCTGGACGTGGAGCTCGACGCCCGCCGCGGCGCGCGCCAGGCGGAGATGCTCGGCGCGACCCTGCCGCGCGTCGTGCGCGCCGGGCAGGTCGTGAGGGTCTCGCTGCGCGCGCGGATGATCCGCGGCCCGGTCAGGCGGTTCGACTTCCGCCTGCGGATCCCGCGCGGGCTCGCGCCCGGCAACCACACGCTCACCCTGAGCGGCCCGGGCGCCGACGAGGGCGGCGAGCTGGGCGGGGAGCTCGGCGACATCATCGTCTTCGACGAGGAGGAAGAGGAGGAGTTCGCGCCGCCCCGCTCGTTCGAGGAGCTGGAGGCCGCCGTGGACGAGATCCGCCGCTGGGACGGCGTCACCGCGCGCTTCTCCGGCCGCGGCGGGAGGCGGGTCCGCGCCTACCTCGATCCGGTCGTGCGCATAGGCGGCACGACCCGGTTGCGCCTGCGCGTCAAGCGCTGACCGCGACCGGTCGGAACGGGCCCGGATCGCTAGACTGGCAATCCCGATCCAGCGGGTCGGATTACGAGCCGAAAATGCCCGATCTCATCGAAATCTGCGCCATTGACGAGCTGCCGCCCGGAGGCATGCGGCTGCTCTATCACGGGGACTTCGAGATCGGCGTCTTCAACTGCGCCGGCACCGTCCTGGCGATCGAGGACCGCTGCTCGCACGACGACGGCACGCTGGTCGAGGGCGAACTCGACCAGGATTCCTGCACGATCGAGTGCCCGCGTCACGGCTCGCGCTTCGACCTGCGCACCGGCCGCCCCCTCACCCTGCCCGCCTACCAGCCCGTGGACACCTTCCCGGTGTCCGTGGAGGACGGCATCATCCGAGTGGAGATCGACTGAACATGACCACGCCGCCTGACACCGCAACCGCACCCGAGACCGCCACTCCCGCCCCCGAGCTCGCCGGCATCGGCGACAACTACGAGGAGCGCTTCGGCTTCCACGACGCCGAGAACTACCTCTACAAGGCCCCGAAGGGCCTGAACCGCGAGATCGTCGAGAAGATCTCCGAGTTCAAGAGCGAGCCGCAGTGGATGCGCGACTTCCGCCTCAAGGCGCTCGACCACTTCCTCGCGCGCCCGATGCCCACCTGGGGCAGCCCGATGCTCGCCGAGGTGGACTTCGACAACATCCACTACTTCGTGCGCGCCTCCGAGCGGGCCGAGCGCGACTGGGACGACGTGCCCGACGACGTCAAGAAGACCTTCGACCGGCTCGGCATCCCCGAGGCCGAGCGCAAGTTCCTGGCCGGCGTCGGCGCGCAGTACGAGTCCGAGGTGGTCTACCACCAGGTGCGCGAGGACCTCGAGCAGCAGGGCGTGCAGTTCCTCGACATGGACTCCGCGCTGCGCGAGCACGAGGACGTCGTGCGCGAGTACTTCGCCACGGTCATCCCGGCCAACGACAACAAGCTCGCCGCGCTCAACTCCGCCGTGTGGTCGGGCGGCTCGTTCGTCTACGTGCCGCCGGGCGTGCACGTGGAGATGCCGCTCCAGGCCTACTTCCGGATCAACACCGAGAACATGGGCCAGTTCGAGCGCACGCTGATCATCGCCGACGAGGGCTCCTCCGTTCACTACGTGGAGGGCTGCACCGCGCCCACGTACTCGAGCGACTCGCTGCACAGCGCCGTGGTCGAGCTGATCGCCAAGCCCGGCGCGCGGATCCGCTACACGACCGTCCAGAACTGGTCGCAGAACGTGTTCAACCTCGTGACCAAGCGCGCGATCGCGCAGGCCGACGCGACGGTCGAGTGGGTCGACTGCAACCTCGGCTCGAAGCTCACGATGAAGTACCCGAGCGTCTACCTGATGGGCGAGCGCGCGCACGGCGAGATCCTGTCGATCGCCTTCGCCGGCGAGGGCCAGCACCAGGACGCCGGCGGCAAGATCGTGCACGCGGCTCCGCACACCACCTCGAACATCTTCGCCAAGTCGATCTCGAAGGACGGCGGGCGCTCGAGCTACCGCGGCCTGCTCGAGGTCGCCAAGGGCGCCACCGAGGCGCGCTCCACCGTGGTCTGCGACGCGCTGCTGCTCGACGAGGACTCGCGCTCGGACACCTACCCGACGATCCGCATCGGCGAGGACGACGTCAGCGTCGGCCACGAGGCGTCGGTCTCGAAGGTCTCCGAGGAGCAGCTCTTCTACCTCCAGTCCCACGGGATCCCGGAGGAGGACGCCTCGAAGATGATCGTGAACGGCTTCATCGAGCCGATCGCGAAGGAGCTTCCGATGGAGTACGCCGTCGAGCTCAACCGCCTGATCGAGCTTCAAATGGAAGGCAGCATTGGCTAGGCGGCTGCAAACCCGCGCCATGCTGCGTCCTCGCTCGCTCGCGTGCTCACCGCACGCGTCGCTCCCTGCGTCCTTGCCTGGCTTGGTTTTCGCTCGCCTAACCAACGCTGCACGCCGTGGCTAGCGCCGTCGCGGCGCGGCCTGGCTCCTCCCTTCCGCCGCTTCCCACCTTCAAGGGACGCCCCGGCTGGGAGTTCACCGACCTGTCGAAGGTAGACGTCGATGCCTACGCGCCCATGGAGGCCGGCGAGGGCGACGCGGCCGCGGTGGAGCGCGCCGAGGCGATCTTCGACGCGCCCGAGGGCGCCGTCCGTCTCGCGCAGGTCGACGGGCGGCCGCTGGCCGAGGGCGTGGGGGAGGCCGGCGAGCCGATCGTGCTGCCGCTGGACGTCGCCGCCGACCGCTTCCCCGAGCTGGTCGAGCCGCACCTCGGCTCGGTCGTTCCCGCCGGTGACCCGTTCGTGGCCCGCAACGACGCCGCCTGGACCGGCGGCGCCTTCGTCTACGTGCCGCGCGGCAGGATGCTC
>DASVVS010000030.1:0-1524 GCA_036386455.1 Thermoleophilaceae bacterium | reverse complement strand
CGCCGCGTGCGGCCGGTGGCCGGCTGGTCGCCCGAGGCCGACGCCGGCGCGCAGCCGGAGGTCACCTTCGTCGCGGTGCTGTGCGCGGCTGCGACGGTGGTGCTGGGCATAGTGCCCGGGCCGCTGTTCGACGTGGCGCGCGACGTGGGTACGTCGCTCAGCTCGCTGCTGTAGAGCGAGCCCCGGCGGTCAGTGACCGTCGGTGAGCGTGTAGTCGGGCACGCGGTAGGTCTCGTCGATCGTCGCCGGCGGAGCCTCCGCGGCCTCCTGCTTGCGCTGCTGCTTGCGGGCTTCCTTCTTCACCCGCTTCTCGATGACCTTGCGCTCGCGGTTGAGCTTGGCCATCGTGGTCTTTCGCTTTCCGCCTCCTGCCATGCCGTCCCCTCTTTCGGTTGGAGTACCGCCGGCCGGCGCTGGGTGCGCCTGGCCGGCGGGACTGCGACGGTGCTTCGGGCTAGAGCGGCGTCACGTTCGACGCGTTCGGGCCCTTGGGGCCCTGCTCCGCGTCGTAGCTGACCTTCGCGCCCTCGGCGAGCGACTTGAAGCCGTTGCCGGCGATGCCCGTGTGGTGCACGAACAGGTCCTTGCCCTGATCGTCGGGCGTGATGAAGCCGAAGCCCTTGTCGTCGTTGAACCACTTCACGGTTCCAGTTGCCATGTGTTCCCTCCCGGGAGGTTGTGTGCTGCGAAACGCGGGAGGTGCTAGAGCAACAACTACGAACGCTGGGCACTAAGAAGCCGGGCGATTGCCCGGCGCGGAAGACACGACTGTAGCCGGTTATGCGGCGCGTGACCGCGCGGGGCTCTCAGTTCCGCTCCGCGCGGCCCACCACGGTCAGCGCCACGAGGCGGGAAACGAGCACCACCACGTAGCCGAGCCCCACGACCTGCTCGACCATCACGAGCGACCGCGCGAACGGCTTGATCGGGACGACGTCGCTGAGTCCTGTGCTGGTCAGGGTCGTGAAGCTGAGGAAGAGCAGCTCGACCCAGCTCCGGTCGTCCTGCGGGTCGACCGCGGCCGTGAAGCTGCCCGGCTCGACCGCCTGGACGACGTTGTACGAGTAGGCGAACGCCCACGCCACGAGCGTGAAGGTGGCGCCGATGGCCCACAGCTCGTCGCGCGTGATCACGTGGTCCTCGACCATGTACGCGATCAGCGCGCCGGCGGCGTAGAAGTAGAGGACGGCCTCGATCGCCGACGAGTAGGGCAGGAGCTCGTCGTCGCCGGTGATCGCCTGGATCAGCAGCAGGACCGTCGCGGGGAGGGCCAGCACCACGCCGACCCAGGTGTGGGCGGGCGAGGAGCGGACCGCGAGCAGGACGAGCCCGAGGATGCCGATGCCGAAGGCGCTGAACAGCGCCCGCCCGGCGTGCGAGCCCTCCATGAACGGATACACGAGCACGGCCGCGAGCTGAGCGGCGAGCAGGACGGCGGACGGCTCACTACGAGCGGCGCGCAGCACCGCGCGGAAGCTAGCTGGCGGCCCGGTCGGTCAGGGGGCGAGAACTCGGCGCCCGGCC
>DASVVS010000029.1:0-29253 GCA_036386455.1 Thermoleophilaceae bacterium | reverse complement strand
AAGAGATGACTTTGGCGCGGCGATCCCGGCGCGCAGCCGGCGCGCGGCTGTGCGCGGCGTGATCTGCTCGACACCGATGGCTGCGTCCCGATACCGCGCTTGCCGCGGCGTCGCCTCGGCGGGCGCTCGAACCGCAAAATGTGCCAAGACCCACGCGCCATCAGCATCGCGTGTAGCCGCCCACGCCCAGCGTGCGGGCGAGGGCCAACTGGAGACCATGCGGCAGAACTCGGTCCAGCTCATGGGTGGAGGTCGGAGCGGGGCATGTCGCTCAGTATTGCTCCCGGTCGGCCACTTAACTCCGACCGATCCACCCGCCTTGAGCACTTGACATTGTGCTCCAGTCGTCGCAGGGTGGGGACGCGGCGTGCCGGCAGCGGCTCTGAGCCGCGCCGAACGATGAACTCTTTGCTGGAATCCCGTGCCCGCTCGCCCAAGCTGACCCGTAGGCGAGGGCGCTGCCTCGGGCCGATGCTGTCGTTGCTTCTCCTGCTATCGGTCGCGTCGCCGGCATCCGCGGCCGATGACGGACTGCTCTCCATGCTCGTGATGGGCGACTCCTACTCAGCCGGCAACGGAGCGGGCGACTACTACGGGGCCAAGGGCTGCTGGCGTTCGGCGAACAACTACGGACGCGTGTACCAGCGGCTAGTGGAGGCCCCTCCGTACGAGCAACGAGCGTTCGTCGAGACCGTCGCGTGCAGCGGCGACACCACGCGTGAGCTCACGAGGTCGAAGTCCGGCCGTCCCCCGCAGATCGAGGCCGTCAACGGCGGCTACGACGTGATCTTCCTGACGATCGGCGGGAACGACTTGAAGTTCGTGGACATCGTCCGCTACTGCCTGATCGACGTGACGCGCGACGGGGCGAACTGCGGCTCGCTCCTTGGTCAGGCTGAGCGCGCGCTGGCCCGTCGTGGTCTCGAGCAGCGGATCAAGGACATCCTTCAGAAGATCAGCGATCGCGCGGACCCGCGCGCGAAGGTCGTTTTGCTGGGATACCCCTATCTCGAGGGAGACCCCAAGTACCGGCTCCGGTCGGGCCGTGGCGGGCGAACGTTCATCAAGGTCGGCAGCCGCCTGCGAACGATCGGCAACCTCGGCGACAAAATCCAGAGCCGCGTCGTCGGCGAGATGAACAGTGCCACCAACTCGCGTCGCTTCGTCTTCGTGAAGACGAAGCAGCTGTTCAACGGTCCTCCGAGCCACGAGCTATTCGCCCAACGGAAGAATCGCCATCGGTGGTTCATTCGCCCGTTCTCGGACGCGAACATCCTCAAGCGGGATACCTGGTACCACCCGAATGCAAAGGGATGGGCAGAGGAAGCCGGTCTTCTGCTTCGTGACTGCCGGATACCCAAGCGCGACCCTTTACAGGACGCCGCATCGCCGGCGCGGCAGAAGCTCTACTTCCAGTGCGGGGAGACGATCAGCAGCTTGGATACGGATAACCCGGGCGAGGGTCCGGCCGACGTGGCCGACACCGGCAACAATGAGGCGAGCGCCATTGCGGTCGCGGGCGAGAACGTCTTCTGGACCGTGGCATACCCCAGCGTGGGAGTCTGGCGTGCCGGCCTCGGGGGTAAAGGCGCGCGAGCCGAGTTCGCGGAGGCGTCGAGCCCGGGCGCCTCAGTCGCGACCGCGCAACATCTCTATTGGGTGGACGAGGGCGCTATCGCCCGCGCGAGTCTCGATGGCTCCGAAGTAGACCGAAACTTCATCCCGCTGCCTGAGCAAGAGGGGTTCGGAAGCGTGGCCGAGGGGCTGGCCACGGACGGGCGTTTCCTCTACTTCTCCAGGTGCGGCGATTCGACCGTCGGCCGAGTCGGTCTCGACGGCAGCGACCCTGAGCTGTACTTCATCTACGTCGGAGACAGAGAGTGTCCGCAAGGTCTTGCCGTCGGAGGCGGGTACATCTACTGGACCGACCTCGGGCTCGGCGAGGACGACCCAAACGCGCTCGGCCGCGCGTCAGTCGACGGCGAAAACGTCGATCCGCAGTGGCTCCATGTCGGTGGCCAGCTTGGGCCCTACCAGGTCGTCGCGGATTCCGAGTTCGTTTACTGGATGCACGGTACGAGCCGGGCCGACGGCGGGTTCAGCTACATCGGCCGCGTGCGGCACGATGGCTCGGAGTTCACGCCGGTCTTCTTCGAGCCCGACCGCGCATTCGCACTCGCGCTCGCGCCCTAGGTGCGCGGGCACATCTAGGAGAGTTTGGCGAACACGCTAGGCCGCTCCTAGAGCGGGGTTGCGGGAGGGGGAAGTTGGCCCGTACCCTGCGAGTGGCAAGAGGCTTACCCCACGGGTTTCGCCAAGGGCGAAATCGGCTCGATAGCCTGCCTCGTCATGCCGACCCGCATCGAGTTGAAGAACCCTCGTCGCGCCGTCACCGTGAATGAAAGCGCGGAAGAGGTACAGGGCAAGCTCAACGAGGCAGCGGGGAAAGACGGCGAGGCGTTCGTGCGGTTCGAGGGGCGGAAGGGTGACATCGTTGTGAAGGCGAATGATGTCCAAGTGGTGGCGACCGTCGCCGACAAGCCCAAGCCGCGGTAGCCGCCTCACTGGTCGTCCTCGGGGTCGTACAGGTCCAGTGCCGACAGCTTGTCGTTGAGGTACCAGACAATGTTCTGGTACGCGCTGTGCTGCGGGAAGTGGCGGGTGTCGGGAAGTTCGATGAACGCCATCGAGAGTTGGTAGCTGCCAGAACGGCCGCGCTGGCTCCTCGCCCAAAGCGAGACGGCCGTGCGCCACCTGTCTATGTCCTCGACAAGCGCCACAAGCATCTCGTGTGACTCAACGGCGTCCAAGCGCTCGCGCAGCCTCTCACCCGCCTTTGTGAACCCGTCTTTCTTCGCCCGCGCTCGCTCTGCTGCCCCGGCCTTCTGATTTGCAAGCAGCCGCCCGATGGCCTCGAAGTCCCTGATCGTGTGAGGCTCGCTGGCCCGTTCGGCGTGAGCGTCGGGTAGGACTGCCAGCACCCGGTCACGGTGGTCGTTCTGGTACTCCTCACGCGCGTCGCGCTCGACTTCCGCGATTTTGTCCTCGTACTGC
Source organism: Thermoleophilaceae bacterium (assembly GCA_036386455.1). Taxonomy (GTDB): domain Bacteria; phylum Actinomycetota; class Thermoleophilia; order Solirubrobacterales; family Thermoleophilaceae; genus AC-37. Next base: position 26,199 of record DASVVS010000029.1, on the reverse strand, counting down.
TTGATCGCGACTTCATCCTGAGCATCGCTCGACGCCCGCGCCTCGCTGTCGTAGAGGAGGGAGTGGTGGCTTATCCCGGTCGGTGGCCGATCAGGAAGCCGGTTGAGCTTTTTCCTGAGCCAGTCCGCATAAGCGTCGGCCACCGCATCGGGATCGGTAGCTGCCGTCCCTTCCAACTCACGATTCGCCAGGACAATGTAATCCTGCGGCGAGAGGTAAACGCGACGGCGGTGGGCGCTCTCCAATCCCTCGCGGTCCACCTGAAGTTCCCATGTTTCCGGGCGGTCGCGAAGGCTTGCCAGGCGTTTCACGTGAGCCTCGACCACGCCCGTGAGATCGGGGTGTGCCTCGGCCTCAAGGAACCGCTGTCTCTCCATCGCCCCAAACACGGTTTCGATGAACTCGGCGGTCTTGTCGCGCTGGAGCCTGACATGAGCAGGCGAACCGCCAGTCCAGAAGGCGCTCGGGTCGCCAAGCGCCTTCCACTCGTCGATGGTCGCCACAAGCTCGTGGCGTACGCGCTTGATGAGGGCGTCGTCTCCGGCAGGGAGGGCGGGCGCTGGGGGCGGCACGTCGAGTGCCCTTCGCTCACCGCGCTCGTCTATGAACCGGAACACGGCGAGCACGCCGACAAGGGCGCTCATGACCATCAGGACGATCCAGAACGCGGGGTGGAGGCCGAGCGCCGCCGCTCCGGCGGTCAGGCCGCCGAAGCTGATCGCGACCAGCGCCGCCGAGCTACCGGGTACGTGCCCGTAAGCGCGTCGTACCCGACCGGGGCGGTTCTCAGGGGTCGGTTCTAGCTCACCGATGCCGGGCAGTCTAGGCCCCGATCCAGACCCCGCTTTTTGGCTTTGCGATGCGGTTTTCCGTCCGACGCGGGCGGCGCCAGTGGCTCGCGACGCACGCCCCGCACCTTCGCGTCGCGGCCGTGCGGAGCAGGGAAGGCGTCATCGTGGTCTATGTCTCGAATGCCGGTCCTGGCATCGCACTGCATCCTGCGTTCGCCGCCACGATCGGCAACGAGTGGACTGGTGGGCTGGCAAATCCTCCGAAGATGTTCCTTGGCGTGGGGGAAACGAGCGAGGTCCGCACTCGATTCGCCGGCAACGAGCGGCACTTGAGTGCCGTTGCTTCGTGCGTCGATGTACTCGGGGTGCCGCACGTCTGGGATGTGCATGGACGCCATCGGACGCTGCGGTCTCGATTCTTGCCCCGGCCGATGCCTGCACCTTCGGCCGAGGGGCTTCTTGCGCTCATGTGCCCCGAGGTTGATGTCGCAGCGCTGCGCGAGGTCGGTGGCATGGCTCCTAAAGATCGGTAGCCGTGCGTCACCCACGCCGATCCGGCCCGAGGTTCCGATTCCGTGCCGACCCTGACCCAGCTTGACCCCACTTCCCCGATCTCATAATCAGAATTGGTCCGGACGCTAGCTGCTTGCGTCCTTCCGCTCAGCACCGGATCGTGACCCTGTAACGGGCCAGCGTCATCCTCAGCCAGGCACAGCCATCGTCTTCCTCGAAGACGCACGGAAACGGCAGCGGCCCGAACGCGTCGGTGAGGAAACCGGCCGGACATCGGTCCTCGAAAAGCACAAACGCCTCTGCAGCGGGCTCGCGCTTCGAGATCCAGACGATGCCCGCGGCGTCCGGGACGATCTGGCGCAGCCAGTGCGCCCAATTGCGCGTCTGCGGGTAGTCGTCCGCATCGCAGGTCGTCAACCACGTGTCCTGCCCGATCGCTCCGAGGTCGGTGCCGCTGCGGAGCGAGACGACCGTCACCGGGCGCGTGGTCCGCACGCGGCTGAGCTGCCGGCCGCGCCAGTACCTCTTGGCGAGGAACCGGTAACCGCGATCGTTCGCGTCCACGTCCCTGAGCAGCGCCTCCGCGACGGCTGCCTCGTCCGACTCTCCGGCGTACAGGTAGCCGTAGGACTCGTCGTCGGTCGCATCGAAGCGGCCCCCGCCGAAGAGGATGTCCGACGCGATCGGATTGAAGCCGCACGCCGCGTGCGCGGTCCTGTGGACGCGGCTGAGAACCGTGCCGGCCGGAACCTCGGTGGTCGCTGGCGTGCCGGTGTAGCTGCCGGGCGGCGGCTGCCGCGTCACGGCTCAGTCGCCGTCGCCCGCCGCGAGGGCGGCTGCGATGACCCTCTGACCGTCGCCGACTCGAAGCGCGTCAGCGGGAATGACGTGCAGCCCGGCGTGTGGGGTCAGCCACCACGACGCGACGCCCCATGGATCATCGTCCGCGTCCAGCAGCATGTTCACCTCGGCGGCGGCACCGAGCACCCGCCCCTGCTCGTCGAGCTGGAACGCCGGTGCCATCTCGTCACCCGCGCGGGTGAGTACCAGGAGCCCGCCGCGAGTGGCACGCGGGTGATGAGGGGTAACCATCGGAACGGTCCAGATGCGCTCCTCGGCAGCCTGGGCGATCTCGTCCGGATTGGACGGGCGTTTTTCCTGGGGAAGATCGAGCTCAGCCATCTCGATCGCCAGCCTCAGCCGCATCGCCCCCCACGTCACCGAGTACGGCTCAGCCGTGGCGGTCGTCCGTTCGGAGCTCTCGAGCAGCGCTTCCCAGGCGGGATCGTCCTCGGGCACGTGCGCAAGCAGCGTGCCGACGACCTCGCTCGGGTCCCAGCGCGCGCCGTGCACCGCGGCCGCCAGCGAGCGTCTCACTCGCTGAACCTCCTCGGGCGCGAGCCGCGCGAGGAAGCGAGGCCAGGACGACGCTACGACCAGGAGAGCATCGGCGAGCGCCACTACGCCTCCAGGCAGGACAGCGAAGCCCAATCGGCGGGATGACCGAACGGCGGAGCCGCCGACGACCGGAGCTTCGGGTGGATGGCGAGTGCGGAGAGCTCGATGGCGAGATCGTATGGGAGCCATGCGGCTTCCCCGTCGTCGCCGAGACGCGCGGCGGCCAGCTCGGCCAGGTCGGAGGCGACGATCACGGCCACCCAGTCCTGCGCCCGCCGGAGTGCCACCGCCGGCGGCACCCCGCCGCGCAGCTCCTCGTAGAAGCGCGCGACGACCAAGGCGGTCGAGGCGTCGTCGGCATCCCACAGCGACGCGATCACGACGCGCGCACCCGCGTGAGCCAGCACGTGCGCGACACCGAGCAGCTCGTCGGGCGCATCGGGGCTGGCCGACGCCGACTGGCAGGCGGGGGCGACGACCAGATCGAGCCGCGGCGTCGAGAGCCGGGTCAGGTCGGCCACCGTCAGGGGGCTGCCCTTGGCGACGTCGAAGCGCGATCGCATCGGGTCCTCGGGGTCGAGGCGCCCGTGACATGCGAGGTGAACGGCCGTCGCCTCCGGAAGCGACCCGAGCAGCCAGCCGTGCGCCGACGTGCCCGGCGGCGGCTCCGACACGGAGGTGGCCCATCGCGACAGGGCCTCGCGCTCGGCGCGCGCGAACGGGAGTGTGCCGTCGGGGTCGACCACCGCGATCGCGCGGTCGGGCGAGGGCGACCGCATCGCGGCGAGGCCGGAGGCCGAGACAACCTCGCGCACCGCGAACGAGCGAAGGAGCGGCTGGCCGTCCACCGCTGGGACGCAGTGGAGCGGACACGACGCGAGCGTCCCGCAGGCGACCAGAACGAGCTCGCCCACGGGCTCGTCGGCCTCCTGGAGATGCGCGACGAGGGGCTGTACCACCCCGGCGCCGAGGACGGAGACCAGATCATCGAGCCGCTGCCGGCGCGACTCGCGGTCGGGCGCTTCGAGGAGCTCGCGCACGAGGGGCTTCAGCTGACTCGAGGCGAGCGTGGTCGAGAACCCGTCGACGATCCCGCTCGGCAGCTCGACGACGCCGAGCGTCCCGTAATCGCAGGTCGCCACATGCACGATCGCGCGTCCGGAGCGGGGGTCCGCGGCGGGCGCCAGCGCCGCCGCCTCTTGTCGCTCGACGCGTGCCAGCCGCACCCGGTTCTCCTCGAGCACGTCGACGGCCTCTCCGAACCGTCGCTCGAGCACGAGCACGAGCGCTCGCCGCGCGGCGATATCGGCGCTCTTGACCACCTCCCCGAGCCGGGTGACGAACGTTCGCGCCTCCGTGACGAGGGCTCGTTGAGCTTCGCCCGCGGGCGTGTAGGCCGCCGTAGCGGCGGCCCAGTCGCCGCGGCCGATGCGCAGTTGCGCGAGGTTGCTCGCCGCCGCGAGCCGGTACTCCGCCTGGTGCGAGCGCGCGTGGCTCAGGACGTACTCGAGCAGCTCGGCGCAGCGCTCCGGATCGGCCACCTCGCCGTCGCGCACGCTGCCGTAGACAGAGGCGAGGTTGACGGCCGCACGGAGCACCGCGGGGTAATGCGGGGGATAGGCGGACCTCGCCCCGACGAGGGCGCGCTCCAGCGCGTCCCGGGCGTCGTCCCAGAGCGTCGCGTCGGCTCGTCCCGCGCGTAGCGTCTCGCTGTAGAGGTCGATCAGCACTGCGCCGGCGTTCGCGAGCGCGTCCAGTGCGACGGCGTTCTCGTCGTCCAACTCTCGGGCGGCGGCGACCGCTTCGTTCGCCGCCCGGCGGACCTCTTCCAGTGGAGCATCGGCGGGCGCGCGCTCGTGCAGCTGGCTTAGGGCGTTCGCGAGGTTGGACCGCGTGAGGACGCGCTCGGACGCGGACAGCAACCGCCACTCGGTGTCCTTCTCCAGAGCCTCGCGGAGAAGCGCGACCGCCCTGGCGGCGTTCTCGCGAAGGGAGCCCGAGACCTTGGACCGCAACGTGGCGGCCCCGTCAACGAGGGCAGTGAGCACGTCGCGGCGTCGATCGCCCTCGGTCAGCGAGCGAACGTGCCGCGCGTCCTCCAGCAGCGTGGCGGCGTCCTCGGGGTTGTCCGAGCGACTTCCGGGACGGCGTGCGACGACGGTCGCCATGTTGGTCGCCACGTCGGCGACGATCGCGGATCCCGCGCGTGCCGCGCGCGGTGCGAGCTCCTCGAGCACCGCGCTCGCCTGCTCCAGCGCGTCGCTCAGCTCTACGTCCGAGCGCTCCTCAAGGCAGACGGCGAGGTTGAGCTCGGCCATCTGGACCATCGGGTGGCCGTCGTCGAAGGCGCCGCGAGCGAGGGCGACCGTGCGGCGCGCAGCCTCGACGAGGGCGGGGTCTTCCGCCGGGCGCCGCCCGCGATCACCGTGAAGCGCCTCGACGTACGCCAGGTGCGCGGCGATAACGACGGGGTCGCTCTCATCGATGCCCCGCGTCTCGACGAGCTCCTTCAGCGCATCCAGGCGCTCGTCCGGATCCCTCGTCGCGGTCGCCCTGCCGGCGAGGGCGCTCGCGCGATTGTCCGCCGGCGGGCGCGCGGCAACGTCTACGCCGAGCATGCGCACCCTCGCGAGCAGCGCGGCTCGCTCGTCGACCATGGCGAGGGCCGCGGCGTCCTCCTGTGCCGCGCGCACCTGCCCGAGCAGCGACTCCACCGTGAGCCGCCAGCGTGGCGAGCTGAGCGCGTCGTGCCGGCGGAGCGCCTCGAGCGCCTCCTCCTCGCCGCCGGCCGAAAGGAACTCGCGCAAGGCCGAGCGGACGTCCGGAAGCCCCAGCGCGTCGACCGTGGCTAAGCGCCAGCGCTGCGCCTCGTCGTCGCTCTCGGGAAGCACCAGCGGGAGCGCACCGGCCAGTCGCGGACCGAGCGGCCGGTTCCAGAGACTTGGCCACCACGCCATGCGGACGGCGGCAACGGAGCGGGCGCCCTCCAGATCCGAGGCCTCACCGGCAAGCGCGAGAACATCGCGGATCGCGGCCTCGTCGTCGGCTGTGGCCGAGCGGGCCGGCAACCCGACCACCAAGCCGACTGCGTCCGCGCGCCGGTACTGCATCAGCGGCACGTCGAGCGGCTCGAGCGCTGAGCACGACGGACACGTGATGCCGTCGCTTACGGCGCGCTGCTCTACCACCGCGGCCCGGTCAAGCCAGTCGGCGAACACGGGGACCGAGGCCTCGAACGCGGAATCGCATCGCGAGCAGACCGCCTCGACCTGGGCGTCGACGCGCACCCACTCGAACGGACCCACACTGCGGGCGACGAGGCGGTCGGGACCCAGCGGCGCCGTATCGGCTTCTGTTGCCACGTGCTCGTTGTACTACGCCGGTCTCGTCGCGCTCCATAGGTGGACCCGTGACTCGCCTGCTGCGGGCTCCGCCGCGACCAAACCGAGTTCGCCGCGCTCGGCCAGATCTGCACGCACACTGCGAGCGTCCACGGGATGGCACCGGACGAGCGAGCACCCCGTCGCTTCTAGCGGAACGCGTTTCCATCAACTCTGACGAGGGGTTGCCGCCGAACTTCGGGAGCGCCATCCCTATCGCATGCGAAACGGCCGCCGCCAAGGTTCCAATTTAGGTTCCAATGTGAGCGAACCTGCGGGGGTAAAGCGGAATCCAAAACCGCATAAGCAAGCCAAACCCGACCTAACGGAACCCCGCCCCCGCGATCTCATAACCCGAAGGTCGCGGGTTCGAATCCCGCCCCCGCTACTGCAGAACCCGTCTCTCGCCAGGCGGGTTTTGCTCTTTCTGGGCCCGGTTGCAGGATCACGTGGTGAGTTCCGCGACGGTTCCGACCGCGAGAACCACGTGGCGATCCGAGCAGGACTGACGAAGGGCCCGCATCCGCGGGCCCTTCGTCCTTCCAGGCGCGGCCACCCGCTCAGCACTAGGCAGCCTCCGCGAGCGACCGGCGCTCCGCCCGCCCGAAGCCGCCGCCCACCTCGAGCGCCTCGGCGTGAACCCGGCGGCGCTCGCCTTCCACGTCGCCGGTGAGCGTGGGGTGGAAGCGGATCTCGGTGATGTCGGTGATGCCCGTCCAGCGGAGCCAGTCGTCGAAGTACGTCGACTGGAAGTTGCGGCCGAACTCGGGCCCGAGCTCGGGTCCCCAGACGGCGCTCGTGTAGATCACCGCCGCCTTCTTCCCGCGCCCCGCGAGCAGGGGGCTGTAGCCCGTGTGGGGGTCCACGCCGAACACCATGCCCGGCTGGGAGATGACGTCGATGAGCTGCTTGAGGATGTACGGGATGCCCGCGTTCCACATCGGCACGCTGAAGAGCAGCTGCTCGGCCGCGTCGAATCGCTCGAACGTGTCCTTGGCCGCTCGCCACGCGGCCGCCTGCTCGTCCTGCGGGACGCCCCCGCCGAACACCGTCATCTTCGCGCCGGCCGCCGCGGGCCCGAACTCAGGGAGCGACCCGTCCCAGAGGTCCCACGCCTCGACCTCGGCGTCCGGGTTCGCCCGCTGGTAGCCCTCGAGAAACGCGCCGGCGATCCGCAGGGACTCCGATGCCGCGCCGCGCGGGCTCGCGGCTATGTGCAGAAGGCGCGTCATGACCGTGCCCCCGCGACCGGCGCCGCCGATTCGAGGGGGAGGCCCGCGCTCTGCCAGTCGTCCTTGCCCTCCGCGTACTTGCGGACGTTGGTGTAGCCCATCGCGGTCAGCCGGTTGGCCGCGCCCTCGGAGTTGCGGCACGCCGTGTTGGAGCAGTAGGTCACGATGGCGGCGTCCTTGTCGGGCAGCAGTGCGGGGGCCTTCTCGGCGACCTCCTCGAAGTGGATGTGGATGGCGCCGGGCAGGTGCCCCTGGGCGAAGTGCTCGGCGCGCAGGGTCTCGACGACGGTCACCTCGCCCCTCGCGATCAACTGCTCGAGCTCGCTGCGCTGGATCGTGTTGGCCATGGGGTCTCCTTGGTTCGACGGTGCGTTCGCATGCAGCGTCGGCGATCCGAGCGCTCGCGTCCAAGACGCGTCGGCTGGGCTCAGATAGCCTGCGCCTATGACGCCTGAGCTACGGCTCATCCGGTACTTCGTGGCGGTGGCGGAGACCGGAAACGTCACGCGCGCGGCGGAGCGGCTCCACATCTCCCAGCCATCGCTGAGCGCCGCGATCAAGCAGCTCGAGCAGCAGCTCGGCGTCGATCTGCTCGCCCGTCACGGCCGCCGCGTGGAGGTCACGCCCGCCGGCACGCTCCTGCTGCGCCGGGGCCGGGAGCTGCTCGAGCACGCGGACGCGGTCGCCGACGAGGTGCGCCAGAGCGCCGCGGCGGCCACCGGTCGGCTGCGCGTCGGGCTGTCGCCCACGGCCCGCTACGGGATCGGGCCGGAGCTGCTCGCCGCCTGCGCGGCTCGGGCGCCCGCCGTGATGCTCTACACCCGAGAGGACACGACCGGCGCTCTTCTGCGCGACGTGGCCCAGGGCTCGCTCGACATCGCCGTCACCTTCTGCGCCTCCGAGCCGCCACCGGGCGGGATCGAGCTCCGGGTCCTGCGCGAGGAGCCGGCGATCGCGCACATGGCGGACGACCATCCGCTCGCCGCGCGCACCGAGCTGTCGCTCGACGACCTGGCCGGCGAGACGATCCTGGTGGCGGCGAGCCACGAGTCGACCGGATTCACCGACCGCGTGCTCTCGGCGTTCGCCGATGCCGGCATCACGCCGCGAACCCGAGCCGACCCGTACCCCGATCTCGGCGTCCAGGCGGTCCGCGAGCGGCTCGGCATAGTGATCTACGCCCGCAGCGCGTTCCCCGCCGAGCTGGACGGCTCGGCGTTCGTCCCGCTCGAACCGCCGCTGGGACTCCCGTTCCACCTGGCGGTGCGGGCCGGCGGGACCAGCCGGCTCGTTCAGGCGGTACTGGACATCGCCGGCTCGATGGGCGGCGATCCCATCGTTCCTCGCGCCGTTTAGGATCCCGCCATGCGATACGTGATCGCAGGCGGAGGGGCGTACGGGGCGCACTACGTGAAGAAGCTCCTCCAGGCGATCGACTCGGGAAGCGTCGAGCTCGATGAGATCGTGGTCGTGGATCGCTCGAGCACCTGCCAGGTGGCCGAGCTCGCGGAATCCCAGCCCGCGGTGCGTCTCGTGGTCAGCGACTGGCGAGACTTCGCTTCGCGGGTGTGGGCCGATCCCGAGAGCTGGGCGGAGGACGTCTGGATTCCCGCCCCGATAGCTCCCCACATCCTCGCCGAGTGGGTGATCGATCGAATCGAGGAGCTCACCGGGCTGGAGGTGGCCGCCGAGCGGGCGCCGATCGGCCTGCCGGACCTCCCCTTCGCGCAGCAGACCCCCGACGGACGGATCCTCCTCAGCCATGCGCCCGGCCGCTGCCCCCTCGACTGCATCGAGCCCGGCACGTGCGCGATCACCAAGGACACGCGCTGGTGGGAGATGCGAGACACCCTCACCGAGCTCATCGCCCGAGACGACCTGCCACTCGACGTCGATCGCGTGGCGATGTTCCTCTGCCGCCACCACTGCGACCCGAGCCAGCACGACGTCGGCGGCGTTCCCTTCGCGACGATCTGCTCGGAGACGGACCGAGTCTGCCGCCACGCGATGGAGGGCGCGGATCAGGTCGGAGTCGCGACGTTCTCGTCCTGCCACGGCGTGCTCACACGCCTCGCGGTCAAGCAGCTCGCCCTGCAGTGAGCGACAGCGACGCGCCGATCGTCGAGCTCACACCCTGGACCGGCCCCTGGAGGGCCGACGACTCCGACGCGAATCTCAAGGCGGATGTGGCCGCGCACTCGCATCTCGATCCGCTCCAGACGCTCAGCCGGCTGTCACGCGAGACCGGGATCCCGGTCGGCGCTCTGGCCCGCTACGTACTTGCGCGCTGGGCCACCGCAGGCAGTGGAGGCTTGCTCGAGATCGGGCCCACGATGGTCCACCGCCTGTGGGCGCCGATCGCGGAGGCGGAAGCGAGCGGCGACGACGCCGAGCGCCTGGCGGCCTACCACCAGCTACGCGAGATGATCTCCTGGCTGCGGTTCCCTCTCGAGCAGCGCGACGCCTATCCAGAGCAGACCTGACCCGCCGTCAGGACGCAAGGAACGACGCGAGCACGGGAGCCGTCGCCTCCGGGTTGATGTTGTGCGACTCGCCCTCCAGCGTGCACTGCCGCCCGTCGGGCAGGGCCTCCGCGAGCGCCTTCGCGCCGCTGCGGAGGAACCCCCAGCTCTCGCCGCCGTCGATCACGAGCGCCGGCACGTCGATCGCCGCGACCAGCTCGTGCGGCATCGAGATGTCACCGCAGAGGAGCGCGTCGTACACCAGCGTGTGGGCGATGCGCTCCAGGCCCGGGCGGAAGGGTGCCTTCCGCATCTGCACGACGACCTCCTGGGGGAGTCCGATGGCCTCTCGCTGGTACAGCTCGACGGCATCGCCGCGCCGGCCGCTCGACACGAGCTCGTCGACCCTCTGCGCGAGGTCGGCCGGCGGCCGCGGCCGGCTGTCGTCGACGAGGAGCGGCGGCTCGTACAGCGCGAGCCTGTCCACTCGCAGCCCGCCCGCGGCCGCGTGCATGGCCAGGTAGCCCCCGGACGAGTATCCGAACAGGGACGCCGAGCCGCCGCCGGCCGCGATCAGCGCCTCCAGGTCCTCCAGCTCGCGCTCGATCGCGTAGGGCGGATTGTCTCCGCTGTCGCCGCGTCCGCGCCGGTCGTAGTTGAGGACGCGGCAGTCGGAGGCCAGGGCCTCCGCGAGCGGCGCCGTGGTCGCTCGGTCGTTGAACGCGCCGACGATCATGATCACCGGCGGGCCGTCGCCGAGGTCGTCGTAGGCGATCTGGGTGCCGTCCGCTGACTCGAGGGTCTTCATGGGAGCCTTTCCGTTTGCTGGTTGACGTCTTTGGGCGCCGGCGTGCGGCGCTTCGAGAGGACGCTGAGGACGGTGACGCCGGGGCCCGGGTTGTGGACCGCCCGGAGGGGCATCTGCGCCAGGCACAGGACCGACCCCTCCGCGAAGGGCCAGCGGCATGCCTCGAGGCACTCGAGCTCGATGCGCCCGCGCTCGACGACGACCAGGGCGCCGGTCCACTCGGACGCCACGTACCCGCGCTTTCCTCCGGCCGCGATCAGGAGGAGCCGCAGCCGCGCCCACGCGGGCGGCGGCCGTTCGAGCAGCGAGAGCTTCTCGATCTCGGTCACAGCGCCGGGGGAAGCCCGAAGACCGGGAACAGGTCGGGCCGCAGGAACACGTCGATCCGGGCCAGGAGCCCTCGCTCCACCCGCAGGACGTCGATCGCGAGCGGCCGGTAGGCGGAGTCGCCGTCGCGCCGGACGTAGCTCGCGGCGGCGGGTTGATGGTTCGCCCGCGTGACGACGTAGCGGAACCGGCCCGGGGCGGCCGAGCGCCTGATCGATGCCAGGACCGCGTCGCGCCCCTCCCGGGCGCCCGGCAGCGGCGGGGCGGAGAGGCGGACGTCCGCGCGAAGCAGCTTCGCGAGGCTGGCGACGTCGCCGCGCTCGTGCGCCTCGGTGTAGCGGCGCAGCAGGAGCAGCTCGTCCCTGCTCGGCTCGGCGGCCGGCGACCATTCGACCCTGCGGCGCGGGAGATGCTCCCTGAGCGTGCTCCGCGCTCGCTGGAGGGCGCTGTTGACCGACGGCACGGTCAGCCCGAGCCCGTCGGCCGTCTCCTTCGCCGAGCACCCGAGCACGTCGCGCAGGATCAGTGCGGCCCGGCCGATCGGCGTCAGGTGCTGGATAGCCGCGAGGAACGCGAGCTCGACCGTCTCCTTCGACGCCAGCGCCGCCTCGGGGTCGCCGTCCTCGGAGGCGACGCCCGCGAGCAGGTGCTCCGGGTACGGGTCGAGCCACACGAGCTCGGAGGCCGGAGGAGCGGCGGCGCCCGGCTCGATCGCGACCGCCACCTGCGGGGTGAGCTCGCGCGGAGGCCGCCGCGCGAGGAAGTCGAGGCACGCGTTGGTGGCGATGCTGTAGAGCCAGGTCCGGAGCGCGGAGCGCCCCTGGTACGAGGCGCGCTTGCGCCACGCGCGCAGGACCGTCTCCTGGACGAGGTCCTCGGAGTCCTCCACGGACCCGACCATCCGGTAGCAGTGCAGCTGGAGCTGCGCGCGGTATCGCTCGACCAGGGCCACGAACGTGGCCTCGTCGCTGCTCCGCGCGGCGGCGATCTCGCTGCTCATGCGTCCGACTGCCTCAGTCCGCGTCCGACGACCCTGGCGATGGCGGCGATCAGCCCGCCCTCCCCGTCGGGCGCCGGCGACGCGCGCAGCTGCTGCCTGCGCAGCTCGAGGAGCTCGACGATGGCCGCGGTCGGGCGGAAGGGATCGGCTATCGGCGGACCCCCGCGCAGCGAGAGCGCAACCAGGATCTCGCCATCGACCTCCGCGACGAGCGCCGGCCGGAGCGGGAGCCTGCCGTCGTCGAGCGTCGCCAGGCGAACGAGATCGGGGTGGTCCTCCGACGTGGCGAGGCGGATGGCCAGCCGGTCCATGTCGTCGATCTCCATCATCTACTGAGACCCCGTCCGCGCCGGAAACTCATCGTCGCGGCGCAGCTCGATGCCGCTCCGGCCGCCGAGCGGGACCTCGGGCAGCGCGCTCAGCGCGAGCAGGGCGGCCAGGACGGCGGGGGTGAGCGCGACGATGGCCTCGCCGAAGCGGGCCCCGTGGGCCACCAGCGCGCCCAGCACGCACAGCCCGGCCGCGCCGCCTATGCCGCGGGAGAACGAGACGAGAGCCGTGGCGGCTCCGGTGTCGCGACGCTCCGCCGCGTTCTGCGCCACGAGCGTGAGGCTGTGGATGAGCGCGCCCACGCCGGCCCCCATGGCCATCAGGCAGCCGCACACGAAAACGAGGCTCGTGGTGTCGCTGACCAGCGCCATCGCCGCCGCGCCGGCCGCCAGCATCGCCGTCCCGCCAAGGAGCCGGCGCTTGTAGCGCCCCGTGCGCACGATCGCGCGGCCCGTCGCGGTCGCGGCCGCCACCAGCGCGGCGAACATCGGCAGCGCCAGCAGCGCCGACTCCGCCGGCGACTTCGCCCGCGCGACCTGCATGTACTGCGGCACGAGCACGGTCAGGCCGAACAGCGCGGCGCCCACGGCGATGCTGGCCAGCGAGGCGATCACGAGCGTGCGGTCGGCGAGCAGGCGGCGTGGGACGAGCCCGTCCCGGAAGCGGCCCCCGGCCGGCACCCGGCTGCGGCGCTCCGGGAGCCGCAGCGTCCGCGCCAGCACGACGGACACGGCGGAGGCGATCGGCACGCCGAGCAGGAAGCACCACCGCCACCCGAGCGTCTCGGCGACGGCGCCGCCGAGGAGCGGGCCGGTGATGGTCCCGACCGCGAACATCGCGCCGAGGTGGCCGCTGTAGCGCCCGAGCTCACGCGGCGGGACCAGGTCGGTGAGGATCACCTGCACCAGCCCTGTCATCCCGCCGACGCCGACTCCCTGCACGGCCCGGCACGCGATGAGCGCCCCGCTCGACGCCGCGAGGCCCGCGGCCAGCGAGGCGACGGCGTAGATGACGAGGCTGATCTGCAGCAGCAGCGCCCGGTCGGTGCGATCGGCGAGCTTCCCCCAGACCGGCGTGCTGGCCGTGACCGTGAGCAGGGTCGCGACCACGACCCAGGTGTAGACCGCCTGCGTGCCCCGGAGCCCGGTGACGATCTCGGGCAGCGCCGTCGCCACCACCGTGCTCGACAGAACCGCGACGAGGGTCGCGAGCAGCAGGGCGAGGACGGCTGTGCGCGTCTCGCGCTCGGTCACGGCCGCACTACGGCCAGCCGGCACCGGGCGCGGGCGCGGCGGTCGCCAGCAGCCTCCCGCTCGGAGGCTCGCCGGTCGTGCTCGTGGTGCCCCGCCAGTGCGCGGCGACCATGAAGAGCGTGCACCCGTCCTCGCCGCCGAGCGTGCACGCGAAGCATCCGCGATCGAGCTCCAGGGTGCCGAGGACCTCGCCTCCCTCGCGCACGCGGACGCAGCGCCGGTTGGGTACGTCGCCGTACCAGGCGGCCCCCTCGCCGTCCAGGCAGATGCCGTCCGGGACGCCGTCGCCGAGGTCCGCCCAGACGCGCCGCCGCGACAGGTCGCCCCGTGCGTCGATGCTGAAGGCCGTCAGCCGCCGGCCGTACGACTCGGCGACCACGAGCGTCCCGTTGTCGGGGGTCACCGCCATCCCGTTCGGCAGGGCCAGGTCCTCGGCCACGATCCTGGCCGACCCGTCCGGGTGCACCAGCGCCACGCGGCCGGGGGCGAACTCCTCGGCTGGAAACGCGAAGCCCGTGTTGCCCACGTAGGCGTTGCCCCGGCCGTCGACGACGATGTCGTTCCACGGCGGATCGGCGAGCGCGGTCAGGTCGGCGTGGGGGACGAGCGACCCGTCGAGCTCGCGGCGCAGCAGCACGCCGTCGGCGCCCGAGACGACGAGCATGCGCCCGTCGGGCAGCCAGCCGAAGCAGATCGGCAGAGCGCCCACGCGCGCGACCGTCTCGGCCTCGCCCTCGGCATCCACCGCGACGACCTCCTGCGTGCCCCAGTCCGCGTACCAGATCCGCCCGTCGTGCCAGCGCGGAGACTCGCCGAGGACGATCCCCGCCCGGATCGTGCGCGGCTCAGGCATGGACGTACGCCTCGGCGGAATCCCCGCGCGGTTGCCTCAGCCGTGCCGCTCGCGCGCTCAGGTAGCGCTGCTCCGGGATGCTGAGCGTGCGCCGCGTGGCCAGCTCGAACTGCTCCCGCGCGGCGTCGCGGTCGCCGGCCAGCTCGAGCAGGTGGGCGCGCACCGCGCTCACGCGATGGTGCCCGGCGAGGGCCGGGTCGGCCTCGGCGGCGCTGAGCTCGGTGAGCGCCGCATGCGGGCCCCGCACCATCGCCACGGCCACCGCGCGGCCCAGCGCGACCATCGGGCCCGGGGCGATGGCCTGCAGCAGGTCGTAGAGGGCGAGTATCTGCGGCCAGTCGGTCTCGTCCGCGCTGGGGGCCTCGTCGTGCACGGCCGCGATCGCCGCCTGCACCTGGAGGGGACCGACCGGCGTCGAGGCCAGCGCCCCGGTGATCAGCTCGACACCCTCGGCTATGGCCTCGCGGTTCCAGCGGCTCCGGTCCTGCTCGGCCAGCGGCACGAGCGCTCCGTCCGGCCCGGTGCGCGCGGGACGGCGCGCGTCGGTGAGGAGCATCAGCGCCAGGAGGCCGGTCACCTCGCCGTCGCCGGGCAGCAGCGCATGGAGCTGCCGGGTCAGCCGGATGGCCTCCGCGGTGAGGTCGACACGGCTCAGCTCGGGGCCCGCGCTGGCGGTGTAGCCCTCGTTGAAGATGAGATAGAGCACCTGCCGCGCGGCGGCGACCCGCTCGGGCATGTCCGTCTCGGACGGCAGCCGGAACTCGAGCCCGCCCGCCCTGATCCGCCGCTTGGCGCGGCTGATGCGCTGACCGATCGTCGCCTCCGGGACGAGGAACGCGCGCGCGATCTCGGCGGTCGTGAGACCGCCGACCGCCCGCAGCGTCAAGGCGATCTGGGACGGCCGCGTCAGCGCCGGATGGCAGCACAGGAGCAGCAGCTTGAGCGTGTCGTCCACCTCGCTGACGGCCTCGCCCGCCACGGGCACGCTCGCGGCGGCCGCCTCCTCGCGCCGCGCGCGCGCCGCGGCGCTGCGCCACAGCTCGATCCAGCGGCGCGAGGCCACCTGGATCAGCCAGCCCTGCGGCTGCTCCGGGATCCCGTCGCGCGCCCACTGGACCGAGGCCGCCAGGAGGGCCTCCTGCACGGCGTCCTCGCAGGTCTCGAACGCGCCCTCGCCGTAGCGCCGCAGCAGGGCGCCGAGCACCCGCGGCGAGAGCTCGCGCAGCAGCGGCTCGATGGGGGTCGTCCCGGTCACGCCTCCGTCCCGTTGCGGCTGAGGATGGGGCGGACCTCCACGTTCCCGTAGGCCGCCTCGGGGATCCGAGCCGCGTGCTCGATCGCGCGGTCGACCGTCTCGCATTCCACGAGGTAGAAGCCGGCCAGGTGCTCCTTCAGCTCGGTGAAGGGGCCGTCCGTCGTCGTCGTCTCGCCGTCGCGGACCAGCACCCGCTTCGCGTGCGTCGGGTCGGCCAGCGCCTCGGACATCACCATCTCACCGGATTCCGTCAGGTCCTCGACCAGCTCGACGTGGGCGCGAATCCCCTCTGCACGCTGGGCCTCCGAGTACGCCTCCCAGGCCTCGCGCGACTGCTCGTTGTGATGGATGAGGATCAGGTACTTCACCGCACCTCCAAGTTCGCCGTGGACCAACCCGTCTGCATGCATGTCGAAGCCGAGTGCTCAGTTTCGACACCTCCGCGACAGGTTGCGCCGACGACCCGGAGCCAGGAGCGAGATGCGAGAGAAGCTGGATGTGAATGGCGTGGAGCTGTGCGCCGAGACCCTCGGCGATCCGCGCGACCCCGCGATCCTGCTCATAGCCGGGGCCCACTGCTCGATGGACTGGTGGGACGAGGAGCTCTGCGCCCGCCTGTGCGCGGGCGGGCGCTCCGTGATCCGGTACGACCACCGGGACACGGGGCAGTCGACCGCCTCTCCGGCCGGCGCTCCCGGCTACGGATTCGACGACCTGGTCGGCGACGCCACCGGCCTCCTGGACCGGCTCGCGGTGGCCCGCGCGCACCTGGCCGGCATCTCCATGGGCGGCGCGATCGCGCAGCGTGTGGCCCTCGAGCAGCCCGCCCGGGTGGCGTCCGTGACCCTGATCGCCACGAGTCCGGGGATGCGTCCCGGGGCGCGTCCCGACCAGGACCTGCCTCCGATGGCCCCGGCTCTGCTCGCGCACCACACGCGCCCCCAGCCGGCGCCGGACTGGAGCGATCGGGAGGCGAGCATCGCCGCGATCGTCGCGGCGCAGCGGCGCCTGGCGGGCGAGGGCGCCTTCGACGAGCCGCGCGTCCGTGAGCTGGCGGCCCGGGTCGTGGATCGCAGCATCGACGTCGCCGCCGCCCAGACCAACCACGGCATCGTCGAGCCCGGCCGCCCGTACCGGGACCGCCTGCCGGAGATCGGTGCGCCCGCGCTCGTGATCCACGGAACCGCGGATCCGCTGTTCCCGCCCGGCCACGGCGAGGCGGCGGCTCGCGAGATCCCGGGGTCCGAGCTCGTGCTGCTCGACCGGGTGGGCCACCAGCCGCCGCCGGTGCGCACCTGGGACACGGTCGTGCCGGCGCTCTTGCGCCACACCGCCGCCGGCCCGGACCTGTGAACCGGGCGGCGATTAGTTTCGGCGAGCCCGGGGGTCTAACCCTCCGATGACGATTCCAGAGAGACAGCGCCTCGGCGAGCCGGCGGCGATCGAGGCAAACGCGCTGGTCAAGCACTTCGGCGACGTGGAGGCGGTCCGCGGGGTCGACCTCCACGTGGCCCCGCGCCGGATATTCGGCTTCCTCGGCCCGAACGGGGCCGGGAAGTCCACGACGGTCCGCATGCTCACCACGCTGCTGACGATCACGTCCGGGCAGGCCCGGGTCTGCGGCGTCGACGTGGCCGCCGATCCGGACGCCGCGCGCCGCCGCATCGGCGTCGCGCTGCAGGAGGCCGGGCTCGACCCGCGCCAGACCGGGCGCGAGCTGCTGGTCCTGCAGGGCCGCCTGTTCGGCATGAGCGCGGCGGCGGCCGTCGACCGCGCGCAGCAGCTGCTCGCGCTCGTCGAGCTCGAGGACGCCGCCGACCGGCGCATCAAGGGCTACTCGGGCGGGATGAAGCGCCGGCTCGACCTCGCCTCGGCGCTCGTGCACGAGCCGGACGTCCTGTTTCTCGACGAGCCGACCACGGGCCTCGACCCGGCGAGCCGCCTGACGGTGTGGGAGGAGGTCCGGCGGATCAACGGCCGCGGCACGACCGTCTTCCTCACGACGCAGTACCTCGAGGAGGCCGACCAGCTCTGCGACGAGCTCGCGATCATCGACGACGGGCGGATCGTGCGGCAGGGCACGCCGAAGCGGCTCAAGGCGGAGCTGCGGGAGCGCTGGGGCCACGACGGCGAGCCGACGCTCGACGACGTCTTCCTCGACGCGACCGGCCGCACGCGCGCGCGTGCGGCCGGCGAGGTGCAGGAGGTGACGGCATGAGCGCGGCGCTCGCGCTCGGCCGCCGGGCGCTGAGGGAGGCGGGACGCTCGCCCGACGCGCTCGTGCCCGCGCTCTTCATCCCGATCTTCTTCCTCGTCGTGAACACCGGCCAGGCGGCCAAGATCTTCCCGTCCGGCTCGACCGGCTTCCTGGAGGGCCAGGGCTACGGCGCGTTCCAGCTGCCGACGACCCTCCTGCTGTCGGCCTCGTTCGGGGCCGCGGCGCTCTTCCTCGTCGAGGAGATCGAGGGGGGCTACTTCGACAAGCTGCGCGTGACGCCGATCTCTCGCTCGGCGATCGTCTTCGGCCGGCTGATCGCCGAGGGCGCGAAGTGCACGCTGCTGGCGGCCGCGATCGTCCTGCTTGCGCTGCCGTTCGGGATCTCGATCGCGAGCGGGGTGGTCGGCTTCGTGCTGCTGATCGCGCTCACCGCCGGCTGGGGCGTGGTCTACGCCGGCTTCATGCAGCTCATCGCGCTGAAGACCCGGAGCGCGGCGGCCACGCAGTCGGGCAGCATGGTCTTCTTCCCGCTCCTGTTCCTCACCCCGAACTTCGTGCCGCGCGACCTGCTGACGCGGCCGATGGAGGTGGCGGCCACCCTCAACCCCGTGACCTACCTGATGGAGGCGCTCCGCTCCCTGGTGCTCGAGGACCTGGTGTGGGCCGACGTCTGGCCGGGGTTCGCCATCGTGGCCGTGCTCGGCGCGCTGATGCTGTGGCTGAACGTGCGGGCGATCTCGCGCTACGACTGAGGCCGAGCTCAGCTCACGAGCTCGGCGATCAGCACCGCTGAGCCGAGGACGAAGGCGATCGCGGCGATCACTCCGACGAGGCGCGGGTCCGGGCCGCCGTGGATCCCGGTCTCGTGCACGGCCACGTGGCCCTTGCCGCGCGCGATCAGCCAGCGGTTCAGCGGGAACGCGAAGGCGCCCGCGATCACCAGGGCCACCGCGAGCGAGCCCCAGAAGAGCTCGTTGCCGAGCCCGGCCTCCATGGCGCCGGGGATCGCGACCATGATCACGTTGTCCACGACCTCCATCATCGCGATGCTCGCCGTGTCGGATGCCAGCGCGATCGGGACGACGGCGCTGAACGCGATGCCGGCGCGCAGGAGCGGCAGGCTCGTGAGGGAGTAGCCGAAGAGGAACGCGAGCGCGACGGCGAGGACGATCGTTCCGAGGTCGGAGAAGCCCAGCGCGGTGCCGATCACCATGCCGGTGATCTCGCCCAGGGCGCAGCCGGTCAGGCAGTGCAGCGTCGCGCTGAGCGCCACTCCGGAGAGGGCGCGCCCGGACGTGGGCATCTCGTGGTGGTGGTGGTGACCGTGGCCGTGGTGGTCGTGGTCCTCGTGCGTGTGGTGCTCATGTGTGGTCGCTTCCATGGCGCTTCACGCTAGCATACCCCCCATGGGTATCGAGGAGACAGCCACCCGGCGCGGCTACACGACCACCAAGGAGCAGCTTGGCAAGCGCCTGCGGCGCATCGAGGGCCAGGTGCGCGGCGTCGAGCGCATGGTCGAGGAGGACCGCTACTGCATCGACGTGGTCACGCAGATCAGCGCGATCCAGGCGGCTCTGGACAAGGTCGCGCTCGGCTTGCTCGACCAGCACGCACGCCACTGCGTGGTGGAGGGGCACGGCGACGCCACGCCCGCGGAGATGACCGACGAGCTGATGGGCGCGGTCGCGCGCGTCATGCGCCGCGGCTGAGGCGCGCCGGGCTACTCGCCCGCCGGCACGGCGGGCAGCACCTGGCCGACCATCGCCAGCAGCGTTCCCTTGAGTGCCGCGTGCACCTGCTCGCGGCTCGCCCGGCCGTGCAGCGCCCACTCGCGCGCGGCGGCCTCCGCCGCGCCGAGGAAGATCCTCAGCACGAGCCGCAGCTCGGGCGTCGGCTCGGCGTCGCGGGCCTGGTTGCCGGCCATCCGGTCGATCACCGCGTCGCGGGCGTCGGACATGATCGACTCGATCTCGGGGTCGCGCCCCACGACCTCGACGCCGAGCAGCGCGAGCCAGAGGTCGCGGTCACGCTCGATCGAGTCGAGCCACGAGGTCACGTTCGCGTCGACCATCTGGTCCACCGGCAGGCCGGCGACGTCGGTGCGCACGAGCGACGGCAGCGTCGCGGCCAGGTCCGCCACCACGGCCAGGTAGAGCGCGCGCTTGGTGCCGAAGTAGTGGTGCACGAGGCCGCGCGTGACCCCGGCCTCGCGGGCCACCTCGGTGGTCGAGGCCGCGGCCGGGTTCGACCGGAGGAACACGCGCCGGGCGGCGTCGAGGATCGCCTGGCGGCGCGCGTCGGGCTCGAGCCGCGAGAAGCGGGTGGGGGCGGCGGGGACGGCGGGGGCGGCGGGCCGCATCGAGGCACAGGGTAACCGCGTTATTGACATAGTGCCAACAACGGTGGTAGCGTGGGTTATCCGACTCGCCGCCTTACCCGTCGCCGCCCTCCTCCTCGCCGCACCGGCGCTCGCCGCCCCGGCTCCGGCCGCGACGAAGCCGAAGCCAAAGCCCAACGTCGTCGTCGTCATGACCGACGACCAGGACTTCCGCTCGATGCACGCCATGCCGAAGACGCGCAGCCTGATCGCCAGGCGCGGCACGACCTTCTCGACCAGCCTCGTCAGCCTCCCCCTCTGCTGCCCGTCGCGCGCGACCTTCATGACGGGCCAGTACGCGCACAACCACGGTGTGCAGTGGAACCACATGCCGAGCGGGGGCTACGAGAAGCTCAGGCAGGACGAGACCCTGCCGGTCTGGCTGCGGCGCGCCGGATACCGCACGATCCACATCGGGAAGTTCCTGAACGAGACCGGTGAGCGCAATCCGACCGAGGTGCCGAAGGGCTGGGACGACTGGCACGGCGGCGTCGATCCCACCACCTATGACTACTACGGCTACACGCTCAACCACAACGGCGTCCTGAAGACCTACGGGCGCGGCTCGCGGGACTACGCGACGGACGTGTACGCGAGCCTCGCCGAGCGCGCGATCCAGAAGGCGCGGAAGGCGGGCAAGCCGTTCTTCATGAGCGTCGCGCCGCTCGCGCCGCACACGGTTGCGGTCAGCTCGGGCGCACACATGGAGGGCACCCCCGCGCTCCCGGCTCCGCGCCACGCGGGCCGCTACGCGCAGGCGCCGATGCCGATCTACCCGAACTTCAACGAGGCCGACATGTCGGACAAGCCGGCGCTCGCGCAGTTCTTCCCCGAACCGATGAACGCGGACGCGATCGCGGCGCTCACCGACCACTACCGCGGGCGGATGGGCTCGCTGCTGGCGGTCGACGACCTCGTCGAGCGCGTGGTCAAGGCGCTCCGGAAGGCGGGCGTCTACGGCGACACGAACATCATCTTCACCTCGGACAACGGCTGGATCCTCGGCGAGCACCGCCTGCGCGACCCGGTCACGGAGGACGGCCGTCCGAGCGGCGTCAAGTACGTCCCGTTCGAGGGCTCGAGCCGCGTCCCGCTGATGGCCGCCGGGCCGAGCTTCCCGAAGGGACGGAAGGTCACGGCGCCCGTCGTGAACGCGGATCTCGCGCCGACGATCGCTCACATCGCGGGCGCGAAGCCGAAGCTTCCGCAGGACGGCGTCTCACTGGTGCGCGCGCTGCGCGCGCCCTCGCTCCTCGACGGCCGCGCCGTGCTGCTCGAGACGTTCGCGAACCCGCGCGGGGTCTCTCCCTACAAGGCGATCCGCACCGAGCGCTACCGCTACGAGATCTCCGAGACCGGCTTCGCCGGGCTGTACGACCTGAAGCGCGACCCCTGGGAGCTCGAGAGCCGCCACGACGACCCGCGCTACGCGAAGATCGAGGAGATCCTGGTGGCCAAGCTGGCCAAGCTCGTGAACTGCAAGGGCAAGTCGTGCCTCGTCGACGTGGGGACCCTGCCCGAGCCGTGAGGCCGCGCGACGCGCTCCTGGCCGCCCTCTGCGCCGCGTTCCTCGCGCTCGCCGTGGCGCCGTCCGCCGGCGCACGCCCCGCCTCGGGCGCCCGCGACGGGCGCCCGAACATCCTCGTGGTGATGACCGACGACCAGTCGGTGGCCGACCTCGCGCTGATGCCGAACGTGCGGCGGCTGCTCGCCGAGCAGGGCACGACGTTCGCCGACGCGGTCGACACCTACCCGCTCTGCTGCCCCGCGCGGGCGACGTTCATCACCGGCCAGTACGCGCACAACCACGACGTGAACGGCAACTTCTACCCGTACGGCTGGTACGGGATGAAGGACCGCGCCAACACGCTGCCGGCCTGGCTGCGGCGGGCCGGCTACCGCACGGCGCTGATCGGGAAGTGGCTGAACGGCTACGGCAGCCGCGACGGGCACGGCGAGGTGCCGAAGGGGTTCGACGTCTGGCGCGGGCTGCTCGACGTCTCGGCCTACGACTACTTCAACTTCGTGATGAACCGGGACGGGAAGCTCAAGAGCTGGGGCGACCCCTCGTTCGCGCGCAAGCTCGTGGAGTTCGCCGACATCCAGGTGAAGCCGCAGGAGAACCCCGGCCTCGGCAACGTGCTGCGCCGGCTGCGCGAGGTGTTCGGCGACGGGCCGTACACGTACTGGGGCAAGGAGGACCCCGAGGACTACTCGCCGGACGTGACCGGCGCGATCGCGGAGGACCTCGTGGAGCGCGAGGCGAGGTCGAAGGATCCGTTCTTCGTCTGGTGGTCGCCCGCCGCGCCGCACCGCGAGGACGTGGCGGTCACGCTGATGGGCCGGCCGGGTCCCGACCCGCGGCCGGCGCCGCGCCACGCCAAGCGGAGCAAGCGCTACAGGCTGCCGCACACGCCGAGCTTCAACGAGGCCGACCTGGGCGACAAGCCGTCGAGCCTCCGCGACGGCGCGCCCGCCCTGAGCGACGCGCAGATCCAGCAGCTCCAGCTCGACTACGAGGGCCGCGCCGGCTCGCTGCTGGCCGTGGACGACCACGTGAAGCGGCTGGTGCGGGTGCTCGAGCGCACCGGCCAGCTCGACAACACGCTGATCGTGTTCCTGTCCGACAACGGCTGGCTGCAGGGCGAGCACCGCGTTCCCGGCGACAAGTACCTGCCGTACGAGGAGTCGATCCGCGTGCCGTTCATCCTGCGCGGGCCGGGCGTGCCCGCCGGCCGGGTGGTGCGCGGCCAGGTCGCGAACGTGGACTTCGCCCCGACGCTCGTGGACGCCGCGGGCGCGCGCGCCGGCCGCACCATGGACGGCACCTCGCTGATGCCGGTGGCCCGCGACCCGCGCCGCCGGCCGGACCGGGCGATCGGGCTCGAGGCCCTGAACCGGCTCTTCGACGGCGACTTCGGCCCGTTCAACGCCTGGGACCGCCCCTACACGGGGGTTCGCACCGACCGCTACACGTACGCGGTCTACGCCGAGACCGGCGAGCGCGAGCTCTACGACCGCCGCGAGGACCCGTACCAGCTCCGCAGCGTCGCGGGCGAGGCGCGCTACGCGGGGGTGGTGCAGAGGCTCGAGGCGAAGCGGCTCGCGCTGCGCAAGTGCAGGGGCAAGAGCTGCGCAGTGACTCCTTGACGGGCGCCTACTGGCCGAGGCCCTGGACGTGCGAGGACGGCGGGCCGCGGCGGCTGGCCCGCGCCGACGGCCAGCCCGGCCTGGGCCTGCGCGCGGGTGAGCGGCTGGAGGTGGCCGCCGCCCGCGACGCGTTCGCCACCGACGCGCTCGTGCGGCGCGAGCCCGGCGAGCTCTACGCGCTGCGCCATCCGATGCCGCTGCGCGGCCCCCAGTCCACGCCGGTGGACGCGTGGGTCGAGCGGCTCGATCCGGAGACGCTCGCGCCCGTCGTCTCGTCGCCCCGGCTGCCCGGCGGGGCGTTCTGGCCGGGCGGGATCGCCGCGCACGCGAACGGCGACCTGCACGTGGTGTTCGGCCGCTGGGCGCACCGGCTGAGCGCGAGCCTCGACGTGCTCGCATCGCACCGCCTTCCGGTCGAGCGGCCGCACAACTCGTTCGTGGTGCTGGACGGGGGCGAGCTCGTGACGAAGGACTGCGACGCGCCGGCCGGCCGCGAGCCGTCGACGGTCTCGGTCCTCGACCCCGAGACGCTTCTTCCGGCGGCCCCGCCGCTGCGGCTCGCGGAGCCGTCGATCGCGCGGCTCTCCTCCGACGGCGAGCGCGTCTTCGCGGTGGGCACCACCGCGGTCTTCCGGCTGCGCCTCGATCGCGTCGCCGGGCGGCTGGTGGTCGACGACGAGTGGCGCCCGCGCTACGGCCCCGCGCCCGATAGGAGCTTCGGGTGGGACCCCGTCGTGGGCGACCGCCACCTCCTCTGGCTCGACAACGGGCGCAACCACCCGGACCGCACGATGCTGGGCGCCGGCGCCGCGGCGGGGCCGGTGCGGCTCTGGTGGGCGCGGCACGACGACGGCAGCGTCCGCTCGGCGGAGGTCAGCGGGATCCCGTACGGGACGATCACGAACCCGCCGCTGTGGGACCCCGACCGCGGCGTGGTGGTGGGCTACGACTCGGGCAACGCCGTGATGCGCGCGTGGCGCCTGGACGGCGACGGGCTCGAGCCGCTCTGGCGCCGCGACGGCTTCGCCCACGCCGGCCACCTGATCGCCTACCCGGACACGCGGGAGCTGGTCGCCTGCGACTGGAGCGACACGCCCGCGCTGCGCCGGCCGCTGGTCAGGCGCGCGCTGCGACCGGTCTCACAGGCGATGGCGCAGCTCGGCGCGGCCCGCCGCGCGTCGCTGCACACCGGGCGCGACTCGCTCGTCGTGCTGGACCTCGACAGCGGGGAGGAGCGCGGACGCGTGGCGGTGCCGTCGCCGTCGCAGAGCTACACGTTCCCCGCGCCGGGCTTCGGCCGCGACGTCCTCTACCAGTCGCTCACGACCATCGCCCGCGTCGTCGTGGCCTAGCGGCCCGGGACCGTTACGCGCGAGCGCCGCGTGGCCAGGCCACGCGCTCGCACCACCAGCGCGTAGGTGCCGGGGCGCAGCTTCCGCGTCATTCGCAGCGTGAGCGTGCGCGATCCGCGCACGGCGACGGGTCGCGGGCTGATCCCGACGACGCCGGAGGCGCGGCCGCGGCGGTCCACGGACCGCAGGCGCGCGCGCACCCGCAGCGCCGGGAGCGCGCTGCCGGAGCGCAGCGACACGGTCGCGCGGCGAGCGCCGGCGCGGAGGCGGATGCCCTTGACCGCCAGGGCCGGCCGGAGGAACGGCACCACCAGCTCACGCACCCGCTCGGTGCTGTCCACGAGCGTCCAGTGCCCGCTGTCGGGCAGGATCTCCACCCGCGCGTCCGGGAACGCCTCGCGCTGGCGCTCCGCGTGCTCGACAGGGATGAAGAGGTCCTGCTTGCCCCAGATCACGAGCGCCGGCCGCCTGCGCTGGCGCAGGACCGCGGCGTGCTCGCGGCCGAGGTTGAGGTTCTGGGACGCGGAGCGGTAGTAGCGCAGCGCGGCACAGCGGGTCGCGCGGTCGTAATCGTCGTACATGCGGTCCACGAACTGCTCGGGAAGCCGCCGCGGCGAGGTGGATTGGAGCGTCTCGCGGAAGCTCTCGCGCGTGGTCGACGCCATGTGCGCCTCGCCGGCGCCCGGCGTGACCCAGACGAAGATGTAGGGGTGCGGGACGTAGTCGATCAGCACGCCGCTGTTGACGAGGACGACACCGCTCAGCCGGTCCGGGTTGCGGACCGCCCACTCGAGCGCCCAGGGACCCCCGAAGTCGTGCACGCCCAGCACGGCGCGGGCCACGCCCAGCCGGTCGAGGACGCCGCCGATGAAGCGCGCCGCGCCGTCGCTCGACTGGAACCCGTTCGCCTCCTCGTGCGACTGGCCGTAGCCCGAGACGTCGAAGGCGATCGTGCGGGCGAACTTGCCGTTCGCGGCCACGAGGTCGTCCCAGTCGCGCGCCGACCCGGGCGAGCCGTGGACGAACACCACGGCGTCGTGGGCGTCCGCCGGACCGGCCTGCAGGACGCGCGTGGAGATCCCGTCGACGCTGACCCGGCTGGAGCGCACGCCGCGCGGCAGCGGCGGTTCGCCGACCAGGACGCTGTGCTCGGCGTCGGTGGCCGCGCCCGCGGGCCCGCCGTCGCCCTCGCAGTACCCCTGCGCCTGGGCCTGCGCCGCTCCCAGCGCGACCATCGCGAGCACGAGCACTACGGTCCTCGACCTGCCCAACATCCTCGCTGGACAAGCTAGCGCCGGCACCGCCGCGCCGCGCCGGTAGCGCCGATCAGCCGGGCAGCACCGTGGCCAGCCGCTCGGTGTCGCTCGACACCGTCACGTGGATAGCCGCCGGCTCCCTCACCCACGCGATCAGGTTGTGCGCCTGGAGGCGGTCGAGCCAGAACTGGAAGGCGAGCGCCTGCGAGCGGCTGCGGTACTCGCGCAGGACGTCGAACGCGTA
>DASVVS010000028.1:0-14727 GCA_036386455.1 Thermoleophilaceae bacterium | reverse complement strand
GGCGGCGCTTCCGGCCGGCCGCATGGCGAAGCCGGCCGAGGTCGCCGCCCTGGTGGCCTATCTGGCGAGCGACGAGGCCGGCTACGTGACCGGCCAGCAGGTCGGCATCGACGGCGGCAGCGGCCTCAACACGATGACGCTGGGGTCGTGAAGCGCGCGCTCGCCGGAGCCGCACTCGCGCTGCTGGCGGCGGCGGGATGCGGGGGCGGCGAGCCGGACGCGGAGGGAGGGCGCATCGCGCTCTTCCGCACCGGCGACTCGAAGTACGAGCTCGTGACCGCACGTGCCGACGGGAGCGACGCCGAGGAGCTCGTGGGCGAGCCGGACGGCGTGGTGCCGCACCTCTTCACGCGCCCCGCCTGGTCGCCCGACGGAGCCCGGCTCGCGTTCGCGGGCGTTCCCGCGGGCGACGACCCCGCCCTCTTCCGCGCGGACCTGTACGTGGTGGACGCGGGCGGCGGCGCTCCGCGGCGGCTCACCCGCACGCGCGACGCCTTCGACCCGGTCTGGTCGCCCGACGGCCGGACGATCGTCTTCACGCGGCTGCGGCGGACGAGCAGCGGGCGGGCGGGCTCGCTGTGGGCGATGGCGGCGGACGGCTCGCGGCCCCGCCGCCTCACGCGCCCGGGCCCAACGGACGCGGACGCCGCCGGCTCCTTCGCGCCCGGCGGGTCGCTGCTCGCCTTCACGCGCACGACCTGCGCGAACGCCTGCTTCGACAGGCGCTACGCCATCCACACGATCCGCCTCGACGGCTCGCGCGAGCGGCTGCTCGCCGACCGCGCCCGCGAGCCGGTGTTCTCTCCCGACGGCAGCCGGATCGCGTACGCGGGCGAGCGCGACCGCAACGGCGAGCTGCTCTACGGGGAGCGCACGGTGGTGGCGGGCGAGCTCTACGTGGCGGCGGCCGACGGGTCCGGGCCGCGGCGCCTCACGCGCACCCGCGACCTCAACGAGGCCACCCCAGCGTGGTCGCCCGACGGCGCGCGCATCGCGTTCCAGCGCGGAAGGGAGATCGGCAACGGGGAGGCCATGAGCCTCTACGCGCTGAACGCCGACGGCACCTGCGAGCGCGCGGTCCTGCACGACCCCGAGCTCGAGACCTGGTACGCGAGCCCGTCGTGGCGCCCCGGCCGCGAGGCCGGCCCCGGCCGCATCGACTGCTGACCCGCCGGCGCCCGGCTACACCTCCAGCCGCGTCTCCTCCAGGTCGAGGTCGCGCTCGACCCGGTGCATCACGTCGTTCGAGATCTCGCCGCGGTTGCGCAGCTCCACCAGCGCGCGGCGCTGCGCGGCGTACAGCTCCACCAGCAGCCGCTGGTAGGCCATCGAGCGGTCCTCGATGTCCTCGTCCGGCTCGTGCAGCCCCGCGCGCGCGGCGAAGCGCCGCTTGCGGAACTCGTAGGTGCCGCGGACACGGCGCAGGGTGTCGTCGCGGATCGCGCTCGCGCCATCCGACTCGAGCTCGTCGAGGCGCACCAGCGCCGCCTTGGCCGCCGCCAGCCGCGCCCGCACCTCCTCGGCCTCCTCCTCCGAGGCGTCGGCGGTCACGCCCAGCCGCCGGATGAGCGCCGGCAACGTGAGCCCCTGGCCGACCAGGGTCACGAGGATCAGCGCGAACGCGATGAACAGGATCAGGTCGCGGTCCGGCAGCGGCGCGCCCGCGTCGGTCTCGAGCGGCAGCGCCAGCGCGGCGGCGAGCGACACGGCGCCGCGCATTCCCGCCCAGCCGGCGACCACGCGCTCGGGCGCCCCGACGCGGCGCGCCACCTGCTGCGGCCGCCGGTCGAGCGCGCGGACCACGTGCGGCATGGTGAACAGCCAGGCGAAGCGCATGCCGATCACGACCGCGCAGACGAGCGCGGCGTAGCCCGCGGCCTCCCCCAGCCCCCGGCCCTCCAGCTCGTCGACCACGACGGGGAGCTGGAGCCCGATCAGGATGAACAGCACCGCGTTCAGCAGGAACACCAGCATCTCCCAGAGGGCGAAGCCCTGGAGGCGCGTCTGCGGCGAGGCCAGCTCGGGCGCGCGCCAGCCGAGGTAGACCCCGGACGTGACCGCCGCCAGCACGCCCGACGCGCCCAGCTCCTCGGCGGGGATGAACGCGGCGTACGCGGTGAGCAGCGAGATCGTCAGCTCGGTCGGCGTGTCCTCGATCCGCCGCCGGATCTCGCCGACCGCGAAGCCCACGAGCAACCCGATCGCGATCCCCCCGGCGGCCGCGGCCACGAACTCGAGCGTGGCGTCGAGCAGCGAGAAGCCGCCGCCGAGCGCCGCCGCCACCGCCACGCGGTAGGCGACCAGGGCGCTCGCGTCGTTCACGAGGCTCTCGCCCTCGATCACGTTCACGAGCCGCCGCGGCGCGCCGAGCCGGCGCATGACGGCGGTGGCCGCCACGGGGTCGGTCGGGGAGACGATCGCGCCGAGCGCGAACGCCATCGGCCACGTGAGCCCGATCAGCTCGTGCCCGATGACCGCGACGGCGACCAGCGTCACGAGCACCAGCCCGATCGACAGCAGCGAGATCGGCCGCAGGTTGTTCCGCAGCGCGTGCAGGTCCGAGAAGAACGCCGCCGAGTACAGGAGCGGCGGCAGGAAGATCAGCAGCACGAGGTCGGGGTCGAGCTCGATCTCGGGCATGGCCGGCAGGAGGCCCAGCAGCAGGCCGCCGATCACCAGCACGATCGGATAGGGCACAGCGAGCCGGCGCGCGATCGCGTTCAGGCCCGCGACCGACACGAACAGGACGGCGATGAAGACCTCGAGGTGCTCCATCAGGTCGAGGCCTGGAACAGCACCCACGCCAGCAGCAGGCCCACGAAGCCGACCACGAGCACGCCCGCGAACAGGCGCACCGCGCGCGACCCGAACGGCCGCTCCTCGACAGGCTCGGTGCCGGCCAGCTCCGCCTCGCGCAGGACCTCGCGAGCCGCGGCCGCGCCGGACTCGGCCACCATCACGTCACGCGGGCCGGCGGCGAGGAAGTCGGGCACGTCGAAGCCGGCGGTGCGCCGCAGCATGCTCGGCACGCCCTCCTCCAGCAGCAGCCCCTGGATCAGCTCGGCCTCGGCCTGGTTGCGCCCGCCCGCCACGCGCACCAGCTCCCCGCGCGTGTACTCGGGGCGGATCTTGCGGGCCCGCGCGTGGCGCTCGTCGCGCGGCTCCTCGAGGATCGCGCCGCCCGAGCGCACGAGCGGCATCCCGCAGTCGGCGCAGAAGCGCTCCTCCGGCCCGTAGCGACGCGCGCACGTGGGGCACGCGAGCGGGCCGGCGGAGCTAGTCGACCTCGAGCGGCTCTTCCTCGACCCGGCCATCGGCCTTGAGCCACCAGGCCCGCACGTGCGGCTCGTCCGCGAGCGAGACGATCAGGTTGAGCCAGTGCTCCAGCATCGGGTTGGCCACGTTCTTGTCCTGCTGCGAGGGCACCGCCTCGCTCTTCGGGTGCGAGTGGTACACGGCCACGCCGTGGCCGGTCCCGTCGAGCTGCATCGCGGCCTCCATCGTCGCGCGGCCGAACTCGAAGCCCCACTTCGACCGGCGGGCGCTCTCGCCGCGGAAGACCTCCTCGATGCGGCCGCCGTCCATGCGGGCGTAGCCGCAGCACTCGTACGGCGCCTCCTCCTGCGCGTGCGCGATCAGCCTCTCCAGTTGCGCGCGCGGGATCCGCATGCCGACAACATACGATGCGCCCATCGAGCAGCTCAACCGCCGCGCAGCCCTGAGCGTGGCCTCCGCCGGCCTCGCCTCCCTGGTCGTGGCCTGCGACGGCGACGACGGCGACCGCCAGGACACCACCCAGACGATCAGCCCCGAGCGCAAGCGCGGCGATGCCGCCGTGCTCGAGTCGCTGCTGGACCTCGAGCGCACGGCCGTGTTCGCCTACGGCGCCGGGCGCCCGCACCTCGGCGGACTGGCGGAGCGGTTTCTGCACCACGAGCGCGCGCACGCGCGGGCGATCGAGCGCGCGCTCGCCGACCTCGGCGCGGATCCGGTGCCGCCGCGCCCGCAGTCCGCCTACGCGAACGACTTCCCGCCCCTGCGCACGCGCGAGGACGCGCTGCGCTTCGCGCTCGACGTCGAGGAGACGCAGATCGCCGCCTACGGCGACTCGGTCCCGTCGCTCTTCACGGCCGAGCTGCGCGTGACGCTGGCCACGATCCTCGGCGTGCAGGGCGAGCACATGGCGGTGCTGCTGGGCGAGCTGGACGAGCCGCCGTCGCCGCGCGAGTTCCTCGTGGGGAAGCCGCCGGAGTGAGGGCCACCCGGCGTGAAGCCCTCGCGGCGGCTGGCGCGGCGGCTCTGGTGGCCGCACCCCTCGCCCGCGCCGCCGACCCCGACCGCGAGCGGGCGATCCGCGCCGCCCGCGCGGCGGTCGCCGGCGAGCAGCGCGCCGCGGTGGCGTTCGAGGCGATCGCCAACAGCGGCGTCCTGCACGAGGACAACGTCGAGGCGATGCGCGTGCTGCTCGACCACACGCGCGCGCACGTGCGCGTGCTCGAGCGGCTGTTCGCCTCCCAGACCGGCGAGGACCGGCCGCTCCCCCCGACGCGCAACCAGATCGCCGGCCTCGACGACCTCGACGGCGAGCGCGAGGCGCTGCGGCTGGCGCTGCGGCTCGAGCAGGAGACGATCGCCGCGCACCTGGACGCGATCCGCCTGTACCGCAACCCGCTGATGCTCCGCCTGATCGCCGGCGCCATGGGCACCGACGCTCAGCACCTCGTGATGCTGCGCGGGCTGCTCGGCGAGGAGCCGGTCCCCGCCGCGTTCGAGCGCGGCGCCTGACTACCCTCAGTCCGTGGTCAACGTCGGCCCCCTCGAGATCATGCTCGTCGCGATCATCGCCCTGATCGTGCTGGGCCCGGCACGCCTGCCCGAGGCTGCCCGCAACGTGGGCCGCGGGATGCGCGAGTTCCGCACGGCGCTCACCTCCGGAGGGCAGGACGACGATGACGACTACGACGTCGACGACGAGCACGACCCCGATCCGGACGAGGAGGCGCCTCCGCTCCCGCACGAGCCGCCGGGCAGCCCGGCGGACCTACCAGAAGGACGCTGAGTCCAGCGAGGCCTCGAGCTCCTCGAGCGGCTTGGTGTAGACGCCGGAGCTGAGGTACTTCCAACCGTCGTCGGGCGCGACGAAGACCACGTTGCCCTCGTCGAGGCCGTCGGCCACGCGCGCCGCGATCGAGGCGATCGCCCCCGAGGAGACGCCCAGGAACAGGCCCTCCTCCTCGAGCAGCCGCTTGGTCCACACGACGGCGTCGCGGTTGGAGACGAAGATCTTCCGGTCCAGCAGCGAGATGTCGATGATCGGCGGGATGTAGCCGTCGTCGAGCGAGCGCAGTCCCTGGACGAGCTCGCCCTGGAGCGGCTCGGCGGCCACGATCTTGGTCTCGGAGTTCTCCTCCTTGAGCCGCCGTGCGTTGCCCATCAGCGTGCCGCCGGTGCCGAGGCCGCCGACGAACGCCGTGACCTCGTCGAGCTCCTCGAGGATCTCGACCGCCGTGCCGTTGTAGTGCGCGAGCGGGTTCGCCTCGTTGCCGTACTGGTAGGGCATGTAATACGACGCGTCGGCCTCGGCCATCTCGAGCGCCCTGGCCACGGCGCCGTTCGAGCCCTGCTCGCCCGGCGAGTACACGATGTCCGCGCCGTACATGCGCAGGAGCTGCGTGCGCTCGGCCGTGACGTTGTCGGGCATGACCACCTTCAGCGGGTAGCCCTTGCGCGAGCAGATCATCGCGAGCGAGATGCCGGTGTTGCCGGAGGTCGGCTCGAGGATCGTCTGGCCGGGCCGGATGGCCCCGCGCGCCTCGGCGTCCTCGATCAGCGACTTGGCCACGCGGTCCTTGACCGAGCCGGTCGGGTTGTAGGCCTCGAGCTTGGCCCAGATCCGCACGCCGGGCTTGGGCGAGAGCCGCTTGAGCTCGACCAGGGGCGTGTGGCCGATCGACTCGATGACGTCGCCGTACTGTCCCCCGCAGGGGCGGTTCCGGAGGTGCAGCGTCATGCTTCAGAAAGTGTAGTGCCGAGAGCTACCACTCGAGCTCGAACTCGCCCGGACCCTCGCGGAACGTGATCGCGAACGCGCGGAAGAAGTCGGCGCGGCCGAGCAGCATGTCCGCCGGCTCGCCGAATGACGGCTCCAGCTCGAGCCGCGGCCCGATCGGCGTGCGGCCCTGCGGCTCGGGGAACGTTGCGATGACCTGCCCGTGGATCGGCTCGTCGCGCATCCACGTCTTGAACTCGGAGCCGAGTCCTACCGACGGGCTGCCGGTCTCCTCGAGCGAGTCGCGGATCCCCAGGCGATCGGCGACCCTCAACGGGAGATACGTTCGGGACGCACCGCTGTCGACAACTCCGATGATCGTCTGGCGGTGCACCTCGCCATCCGCCCCGGTGGCGGTCAGCTCAACCTCGAGAACCGGCCCCTCAGCCGGGGAGTAGGGAACCCTGAGGAGCGGCGAGGCTCTAGAAGAAGGCCGAGTTGGGCGGGGGAACGTGGTAAAGCGTGTCGTCGTCCCTGACGCGCTCGTCGCCGAGCAACTCCGCGAACGTCGTGCTACTGGCGATGACCTCCCGCCGCCGAACGGCGATCCAGTTCCCTGCATACCGCTCGGCTACGCCGGACGGCAGAGGTGACTGGGCGATCTGAGGCGGTTCGAGTACTTCCATGGCTGTTCCCTGGAGAGTCTTTCGACGTTCTTGTCCGGGGTGCTTAGCCTCGGACGGCCAGTCTAATCACACTCGCACCCCCTCCGGGACGGCTACGCCCCGATCGGGGGGTGTTCGCGGCGACGCCGCGCGAGTCCTCTAGCTAGGCGCCGCCGGCCATCGCCGGCAGGATCACCAGCGTGTCCGACTCCTTGACGGGCGTCTCCAGCCCGTCGAGCACCCGCACGTCCTCGTCGTTCAGGTAGACGTTGACGTAGCGGTTGAGCTGGCCGTCGGACGAGAAGAGCTGCGACTCGGTGGCCGGGTGCTCGCTCGCGAGCGCGCGCAGCACCTCGCCGACGGTGCCGCCGCCGGCGCTGACCTCCTTCTCCCCGCCCGTGGACGCGCGGAGGACCGGTGGGATCTTGACGGTGCTCATAGGGGCGGGGAGCCTAGCCAGCGCCCGCGCAAAAGGCTTCGTAGTCCGGGAAGACGCCCATCTCGTCATCGGAGATCGACTCCGGATCACGCGAGCAGATCGGGCACTCGGGGTCGCGGCGGACCTTGAGCTCGGTGAACGACGCGCCGAGTGCCTCGTAGAGCAGCAGGCGGCCGATCAGCGGCTCGCCGGAGCCGGTGATGAGCTTGATGACCTCGGTGGCCTGGAGCATCCCCATCGTGCCCGGCAGCACGCCGAGCACGCCGTTGGCGCCGCACGACGGGGCGAGCTCGGCGGGCGGCGGCGTCGGGTAGAGGCAGCGGTAGCACGGGCCCTCGTAGGGCGCGAAGACCGAGAGCTGGCCGTCGAAGCCGAGGATCGACGCCGACACGACCGGCGTCCTGGTGCGCACCGTCGCGTCGTTCAGCAGGTAGCGCGTGGGGAAGTTGTCGACGCCGTCGACGATCACGTCGTAGCCGTCGATGATCTCCATGATGTTGGAGGCGTCGAGGCGGGTGTTGTACTTGACGACCTCCACGTCCGGGTTGAGCCCGTTGATCGTCGTCTCGGCCGAGTCGACCTTCGGCACGCCGATCCGGTCGTTGGCGTGGATGACCTGGCGCTGGAGGTTGGAGAGGTCCACCTCGTCGTCGTCGACGATCCCCAGCGTGCCGACGCCCGCCGCGGCCAGGTAGAGCGCCGTGGGCGCGCCGAGGCCGCCGGCGCCGAGCAGCAGCACCTTCGCGTCGAGCAGCTTGAGCTGCCCCTCGAGCCCGACCTCGGGCAGCAGGATGTGGCGCGAGTAGCGCGTCTTCTGCTCGGCGCTGAGCGCGCGCGGGGTCTCGACCTCGAAGCCGCGGTCCTTCCAGAGCGTGATGCCGCCGGTCATCGACGCGACGTCCTCGTAGCCGAGCAGGTCGGTCAGGGTCTTGGCGGCGAAGGCGGAGCGGTTGCCGGAGGCGCAGTAGAGGACGATCGGCTGGCCGCGGTCCGAGGCGCGGCCCTCGATGCGGGTCTCGAGGTGCCCGCGCGGCACGTGCACGGCGCCCGGGATGTGGCCCTCCTCGAACTCGTGCTGCTCGCGGACGTCGATCAGGAGCGGGGCGCTGCCGTTGCCGTTGGCGACCGCGTCGTGGACCTCGCGCGGATCCACCTGCTTGATCTCCTGCTTGATGGTCCTGAGCAGCTCGGCACCGCTGGGCATCTCTAACTCCTGGAAAGCTGGTCGGGTTTCACTTCAAAAAGTGTAGCGTCGGTTTCCATTCGCCCGGAACGCCGTCATACTGGACGGAGGTGTACCCCGGGGGGCCAGCTAGAACGCTGGCCGGCGCGTTCGCGGCGGCCGTGCTTGCGCTGGGCGCGCTCGTCTCCGCCGGCGGCGAGCGGTCCTCCGCGGCGCCCGCCGTGCAGCCCTCGAGCCGCTCCGCCCCCATACCCGGAGAGCTGATCGTGCGGTTCGCGCCCGGTGCCGACGCGGCCGAGCGCCGAGCGGCCCGCGCGGACGCCGACGTGGACGTGGAGCGCTCCCTGCGGCTCCCCCGCGCGCAGCTCCTCGAGGTCGAGCGCGGTCAGTCGGTGGCGGCGGCGATCCGCAGCCTGGAGCGCAACCCGGACGTCCTCTACGCGGAGCCGAACCGCCGGCTCAGAGCGCTCGCCGCGCCGTCGGACCCCTTCTTCGCCGAGCTGTGGGGACTCGACAACACGGGACAGGTCGTGGACGGCGTCACGGGCGTGCCCGGTGCGGACATCGACGCGGCCGCCGCTTGGGAGACGACGACCGGGAGCCCCTCGGTGCTCGTCGCCGTGGTTGACACCGGCCTGGACCGCGGCCACGAAGACCTCGCTCCGAACGCGTGGACGAACCCGGGCGAGGCCGGCGGCAGGGCGGCGAACGGGGTCGACGACGACGCGAACGGCTTCGTCGACGACTGGCGCGGCTGGGACTTCGCGTACGGCGACAACGACCCGAACGACGCGGACGGGCACGGAACGCACGTGGCCGGGACGATCGGGGCGGCCGGCGACAACGGCAAGGGGGTCGTCGGGGTGAACCACAGCGTCTCGCTCGTGGGCGTCAAGGTCCTCGGCGACGGGGGCTCGGGAACCGACGCGAGCGTGGCCGACGGGTTCGTGTACGCGGGCCGGATCGGCGCGAAGGTGGCGAACGCCAGCCTGGGGGGCGAGGGCCTCTCGCGCGTGACCGAGGACTCCATGCGCGCCGCGCCGGGCACGCTCTTCGTCGTCGCGGCCGGCAACGACGCCCTGAGCGTGGACAGCAGGCCGCAGTCGCCATGCGCCGAGCCCGTGGAGAACCTCCTCTGCGTCGCCGCGACCGACAACCGGGACCAGCTCGCGTCGTTCTCGAACCGAGGCCCGACGACGGTGGACATCGGGGCGCCCGGAGTGGACGTGAAGAGCACGGTCCCCGGCGGGTACGCCGTGATGAGCGGGACCTCGATGGCGACGCCGCACGTGGCGGGCGCGGCCGCGCTGGTGGCCGCGGCGCACCCGGGCGAGTCGGCGTTCGAGCTCAAGGACCGCCTGATGGCGGGCGCCGAGCCGGTCGACTCGCTGCGCGGAATCACGGTCAGCGGAGGCCGTCTCGATCTCGTCGGGGCGCTCGGCCTGGCCGCCAACGCGGCGCCAACCGCCCGGCTGGAGCTCACCTCCGGCCCGGCGCGGGTGCAGGGTCCCGTCCGCCTCGACGGCACGGGCTCCACGGATTCGGACGGCAGCGTCGTCTCGTACGAGTGGGACCTGGACGGCAACGGCTCGTACGAGCGCAGCACGGGCGCCGCCCCCACGGTCGAGCACGCCTTCCAGACCGCGGGCGACCGCACGGTCGGGCTCCGCGTCCGGGACAACCGCGGCGGACTTGGCACGGCCACCCTCGCGATCGCCGTGGCGCCGGCGCCGGCCGACGTCCCGGTGGCGCGGGTGGACCACCGCCCGAAGCCGGTGTACGCCGGCGCGCAGGTCACCCTCGACGCGTCCGCCTCGACCGACGAGACCGGCATCGCCGCGTATGCCTGGGACCTCGACGGCGACTTCTCGTTCGAGGCGGAGGGCCCGTCCGCCACGCGCGAGCACACCTTCGCAGTGGAGGGGCGCCACGAGATCGGGCTGCGCGTTCGCGACGCCGCGGGCAACGTATCCGAGCAGCGCCACGAGATCGTGGTGGAGCTCAAGGCGCCCGACGCGGCCTTCACCTGGAGCCCGTCGTCGCCGGTGCGCAACCAGGTGGTCAACTTCGACGCCGGCGCCTCCCAGGATCTCGACGGCCGGATCGTATGGGCGGAGTGGCAGTTCGAGGAGGGCGGCCCCAGCCGGTTCGAGAAGGGTCTCCAGGTGAGCCACAGCTACACGACGAGCGGCCCGAAGAAGGTGAAGCTCACCGTGTGGGACGACGACGACCAGAGCGCCAGCGTCTCCCACACCGTGAACGTCCAGGCCGGCGTACCGCTCGCCGCCGACGATCCCGGCGTCTTCCGCGAGCGAGCGGGCGAGGCCGACGGCGACGGCACGATCGAGCCGGGCGAGGGCGTGGAGCTGGAGCAGGCGCTGCGCAACCACGGGACCTCGGCCCTCACCGGCATCACCGGGTCCCTGGCCGCCGCGGGCCACCAGGACGCGACCACCGCGGGAGCCGGGGCGTGGCCGGACCTGGGCGCCGGCGCCGCCGCGTCACCCTCGGCGCGCCCGGCGGCGGACACGTACGGGTCCGCCATGTGCGGCGCGCCGCTCGACCTGGAGCTCGACGTCGAGACCGACCAGGGAAGGGCGGCGGTGCCGGTGACGATCCCGTCGACGGGCCTCCCCGACGAGCGCGTACGCCGCAGACGGACGGACACCGGCTTCCCGGCGTTCGACCTCAAGCCGGGGTGGTTCGTGATGGTGCCGATCCCGGTGCCGACGCAGGGAGCGATCAAGGACGTCGACGTGGAGGTCAGCGACATACGGCACGCCAGCGTGGGCGACCTCGTGATCGAGGTGATCCCGCCGCGCATGGGCGAGTTCGACGTCAGCCTCACGCTCATGAACCGGCGCGGGGGCGGCGGGCACGACATCGCCGGCGCGGTGTTCGACGACGAGGCCGAGCAGCCGATCGCGAGCGGCGCCGCGCCGTTCACGGGGCGCTGGCGTCCCGAGCAGCCGCTCAGCCGGCTCGACGGCCGCCGCGCCGACGGGTACTGGACCCTCTGGGTGGGGAACTACTCGACGCTCCACGGCGCGACGGTCGACCAGTTCGGGTTCGACGTCACGCCCTCGAAGTGCGACGACACGCGGCAGGGGAGGCCCGTCGCGGTGCTCGAAGCCGACTACTGGGCCCCGAGCGGGGACTACACGGTCACCCTCGACGCCTCGAAGTCATACGACCCCGACGGCCGCGTCGTGGACTACCACTGGGACCTCGACGGCGACGGCGAGTACGAGCTCCGGGGCGGGCCGGTCGTGAGGACCAAGCCGCAGCAGCGCTACGGCAACACGATCCCCGTGGGCCTGAGGGTCATCGACGACCGGCGCGCGGCCGGCGAGACGAAACGACGGATGTCCGTCGTGGACAACATGCGGCCGACCGCCCGGATGGAGCACTCCGAGGCCGTGGCGGGGCGGCCGACGCGCTTCGACGCGAGCCGCTCCGAGGATCCCGACGGGTCGATCGTCACATGGGACTGGACGCTCGGGTCCACCTCGGTGCGCCCGTCGGGGAAGGTGGTGGAGCACACCTTCCAGGAGCCGGGCCGCTACCTGATCGAGCTGACGGTCCGCGACGACCACGGCGACACGAGCAACGTGTGGAAGTACCTCGACGTGGCCGCACCGCCGCCGCCCCCAGAGGACGATCCGCCGCCGCCGGGCGGAGAGGACCCGCCGGTGGGAGAGGACCCGCCGCCTGTCGGAGAGGACCCGCCGGGGGGCGAGGACCCGCCGCCTGTGGGAGAGGACCCGCCTGTGGGAGAGGACCCGCCGGGGGGAGAGGACCCGCCGTCCGTCGGAGAGGACCCGCCGCCGCAAGGAGACCCGCCGCCCGCCGGAGAGGACCCGCCGGGGGCGGGCGACCCCCCACCCGAGAGCCCTCCGTCCCCGCCGGCCGGCCGCGACCCGTTCCCCGGGCCGGACTCGCCGCTCTACCCGGACCCGCCGGGCGACGGCGACTCCCGGGTGCTCGAGCCCCTGCCCGAACAGCAGCCCCCGCCGCCGGCGCGGCCGCCGCTGCGTCTTACTCTCGCGATGCTGGCGCGCCAGCCGATGTCCGCCGTGGCCGCCGGGATCCCCCTCCAGGTCGGATGCACCGCCGCCTGCGTTCTCGTGGCCAAGGCGACCGTGCCCAAGTCGGTCGCCCGCAAGCTCAGGATCGCGTCCGCGGCCGACCTCCTGACCCTGGCGCGCACGACCAAGCGGCTCGCTGGAGCCGGCACGGCAACGCTGCGGCTGCGCCCGAAGGCCTCGCTGAGGCGCGCGCTCGCTCGGCGCAAGAAGGTCAAGGTCACCGTGCACTTGACGGCCAGCGGCCAGGACGGCCGCACGCGCACCTCGGGTGCGGTCGTGCTGACACGCGCCGCCCGCTGAGCCCGAAACGCAGCCGGGGCGCCGCTCTCGCGACGCCCCGACCATAGACCCAAGGAGTTCGTTTTTTGAGGAGATCCTGAGGCGCCGTTCCGTTCGC
The DNA here is from genome assembly GCA_036386455.1 of Thermoleophilaceae bacterium. Lineage (GTDB taxonomy): Bacteria > Actinomycetota > Thermoleophilia > Solirubrobacterales > Thermoleophilaceae > AC-37. The sequence continues at coordinate 1,966 of DASVVS010000028.1, read as the reverse complement.
CTCACCCCCTACATCGGTCCTCCCTTAAGGAGCGCGCATGGGGTCGTGACACCATCTTTGCGATGAGACCCCGCACGGCAATCGCGGTGATGATCGCCACGGCGGCCGCCTTCGCGGCCCTGATCGTGGCCGGCGAGCGCGCCCGCGACCGCTCCTCGGACGGCGGCTCGGGCGCCCAGGAGCAGCAGGCGAGCCGCTTCGAGGGCGCGCTGATGCCGCCCGGCGTGCGCGCCCCGGACTTCGCCCTGCGCGACGAGCGCGGCCGGCCGGTGTCGATGAGCCAGTTCCGCGGCCGCCCGGTGGCCGTCACCTTCCTCTACACGACCTGCGAGGACACCTGCCCGGCGCAGGCGCAGCAGATAAAGGGCGCGCTGGACCAGCTCGACCGGCCGGTGCCGTCGCTGGCGATCGCCGTGGACCCCCCGCGGGACACGCCCGCCAAGGCGCGCGAGTTCCTCGACAAGTACGACCTGGCCGGCCGGATGCGCTGGGTGCTGGGCTCGCGCGACCAGCTCAGGCCGCTCTGGCGCGGGTTCGCGATCCAGGAGCAGACCCCGGACGTGGAGCACCAGGCCCGCATCGTGCTGGTGGACGGCGACGGCTTCCAGCGGATCGGCTTCCCGGCCGACCAGGCCACCCCCGAGCGCCTGGCGCACGACCTGCGCGAGCTCGGCGCGGGCTAGCGCCGCCGCCGCCCCGGCCACCCCGGAACGAGAGACGGCCCCGCCGGAGCGGGGCCGTCTCGGTCCTTCGGAACGCGGTGCGGCTGCTAGCCGACGTCCGCGTCGAGCAGCACGGCTCCGATCTTCGAGCCTGCCGGGATCGGGCAGTCGGCACCCACCTGCGGGCCCTGGCCCGGAGGCGGCGACTTGCTCGACAGCGTGCCCGACGCCTGCGCCGACAGCACGAGCTCGCCCTGGAGCGTGACCTTGCCCGGACCGTCGGTCAGGTTCGCGCTCGGCGTGCCGGTGACGTCGCCGATGTCGACGGCGTTGTTCAGGTTCACGATCAGCGCCTTCAGCGACTGACGGCCACCCGAGAAGCCGAACTCGAAGTTCGTCAGCGGCGAGTTGTAGGCCGACTTACCGCTCGACGAGCCCTCCGGGCGCTGCAGCACGGTCCCGCCGGAGTGCAGGACGCTGCCGATCAGCGTCGTGGCCTTCAGAGCACCACCGGTGATCGGCAGGTTGACACCGCCCTCGGGGGCAGCGCCGGGGTCCTGGGCGATCGGGGTGGCGGGCGCCACCGAACCGAGAGTGATGTCGCAGGCGCGGAGGTCCTGGACGAACTTCGGGTCGTAGACGGTCCGCGACACGCCTCCGGTCACGGTGAGCGACCGCTCGGCGACGAACGAGGACGTTCCGGCCTTGGCCTTCGCCTTGAGCCGCAGGTCCTTCTTGCCCTTCGCCGGAGCCTTGAGCCCGAACGCCTTGTTCAGGGCGGCGGCGCCCGCCTTCGTCAGGGTGATGTTGACCGTCGGCAGCGTGAGCGCCTCGAAGTTGCCCGTTTGGAGCTTGTTGGCGCTGGCCTGATCGAAGAACGCGATCGCCTTGCCCTTGCCGTTGATCTTCGCGGTGATCTGGCCCTTGCCGGTCGTGAGCTTCTCCACGAAAGACTGGAGGACGATCGACTTCTTGCCGCGGGTCAACGTGAGCTTGCTGGTGCCTGCGCCGAAGTTGAGGCTGCCGCTGGCCTGCTTGTTCAAGGTCGCCTCGCCGGCGTCCTCGCTGAAGCGCAGGGCTGCGCCGCTCGCCTTGGCCTTGACGCCTGAGATCTTGACGCTGAGCTTGACGTTGCCGCCGCCGAACGAGGCTGCGCCGGCCATCGGCACCGCTACGAGCATGGCGACCAGCGCGACAGCCGCGGCCAGAAGGCTCGCGCGCGCGGAGGGTCTGTATGGATGCACTATCTCTCCTTTGTGCAGGGGGGTCTGGCCCACTCTAGACCCGATTCGCGCCAGGTGCCA
>DASVVS010000027.1:0-9342 GCA_036386455.1 Thermoleophilaceae bacterium | reverse complement strand
CGCTTGCGGCCGAACAGCTTGATGACCTCGAACGCGAGGCCGGCGACCAGCGGGATCCCGATCACCCGCGACGCGAACAGGATCGGAAGCGGCGGCGTGCCCAGCGGCGCGAACACGACGATGGCCACGATCATCACGATCAGCAGGAAGCTCGTGCCGCAGCGCGGGTGCAGGCGCGAGAACTGCTGCGCGTTCTCGGGCGTCAGCGGCAGTCCCGACTCGTAGCACGAGATCGTCTTGTGCTCGGCCCCGTGGTACTCGAACACCCGCTGGAGCTCCCGCATTCGCGAGATCAGATACAGGTAGCCGAGGAAGATCCCGATCCGGATCAGCTTCTCGACGACCACGAAGACGAACGAGTTGGGCAGCGAGTCCTTGAAGATGCTCGTGATGCCGACCGGCAGCAGGAAGAACAGCCCGATCGCGAGGGCGAGCGAGAAGATGATCGTGCCGACCCACATGCCCTTGCCGATCTCCTCGTCGTGCGAGGCGGCCTGGGCGTCGGCCGAGATGCCGAGGGCCTTGAAGCCGATCTTCAGCGACTCGCCGAGCGCGACGATGCCGCGGATGATCGGCAGCCGCAGCGCGCGGTGGCGCTTGAGCGCGGAGACGAGGGGCTCGGAGACCACTTCGATCTCGCCGCGCGCCGGCTCGCGCATGTCGCGATCCTCGCCCTGAGCCTTCTGCTCGTCCGAGAGCTTGCGCACGGCCACGGCCCAGACGGAGACGCCGCGCATCATCACGCCCTCGAGGACGGCCTGGCCGCCGATCGGTGCGTCCTTGCGGGCCTGGAGGCCCTCTGCCGTATCGGCCGTCCTGCTCACGCTTCGCATGCTATCGGCGGTTCGTAGGCGCGCCGTAAGGAATCGCTCAGCAGCGAGCGCGCAGCTGGTTGTCTTCCTCGACCGTCTCGGGAACGACCAGGTCGGGGTCGACGATCGCGCGGAGCCGCGCGCAGTGCGGCCCGTTGAACTTGACGGTCTTGTACTCGCCGGGCTTCAGCTCGCCGACCGTCTCGGTGTCGAGGAGCTTGCCGTCGGCGATCAGGCTGACCGGCACGTTCTTCGCCACGCCCTGGCCGGTGTTGCCGACCGAGACCGTGTAGAGGGCGGTCTTCTCGGTCGAGCCCGGCGCGAAGCGCACGGCGCCCAGCACGAGGTTGGGGAGGTCGCCGTCCTGCACGCACGTGCCCGACTCGCGCTCGAGCTTGCGGACGAGCTTGCCCTTCGCGCTGTACCAGCGGAACTCCACCGAGGCGCTGTAGGTGACGCCGGAGGAGAGCCCCTTGATCGTCTGAGAGTACGTGAAGTCCTTCACGCCCAGGCGGCTCTTGCGCCACTGGCCGAGACCGGGCGCGGTGACCGGGTGCGGGTCGGCGCTACCGGGGGTGTTCTCGAGGAGCTGGAAGCGCATCGCCATGCGCAGCGTGCCCTTGACGGCGCGCATGCGCCCGTCGAAGGTCGCCACCCGCATGTCCGGGGCCTTGCCCGTCCGGCACTCGGCGACCGTGACCGACGGCAGGGCAGCCTGAGCCGGCGCCGCCGCGAGGGCGGCGACGAGGGTGACTCCGAGAAGCAGGGGTGCGAGTCCGCGCTTTCGCATGGCGCCTCTGGAACAGATCTGTCGCGCTGTAGTTGCGGTTGGGAGTCCGGCTCGGCGTCAGGCCGCGCCGCGGCCACTGCGCGCCTGACGGCGCCGGAACCGCTCCACTCGCCCGCCGGTGTCCACGAGCTTCTGCTTACCCGTGTAGAACGGGTGGCAGGCCGAGCAGATCTCGACGTGGAGGTCCGGCTTGGTCGAGCGGGTGGTGAACTCGTTCCCGCAAGTGCAGCGGACGTGTGCCTCGACGTACTCGGGATGTATGTCCGCCTTCATGCAATCGAGTGTAGAGACGGCGACTACCTGCGGACGAGGCGGCTGACCCGCCTGCGCATCCGCCTCCACCAGGCCCGGAAGCCGCGGTCGCGGCGCTCGGGATCGGGCTGTGCCACCCGCACCAGCGCGACCCAGTCGTCGAGCGGCAGCGTGCCCTCGATCAGGCGCGCGAGCGCGGAGGTGATCGGCGCCGAGAGTCCCGCCCGCTCGATCGCGCGCGCCAGCAGCGGGACGGTCTCGAGCGACTCGACGGCCTGGTCGAGGCGGTCCGGAATCTCGGCGGCCGGCACGCCCTCCGCGAGCAGCTCGCCGGCGCTGCGGTTGCGCGACTTCGGCGCCATCGCGGTGGCCACCAGGTCGCCCACGCCCGCCCGGCCGAGGAAGGTGCGCGCGCGGCCGCCGCGAGCCTCGGCGAACGCGACGACCTCGCCGAAGATGTCCGCGCTCGCCATCCCGACGGCGTTCAGGCCCTGCGGCTCGGTGGCCCCGGCCGCGAGCGCGGCGGCGTTCTTCGCACAGCCGGCCAGCTCCACGCCGACGGGATCGGTCGAGACCTCGCAGACGACGCCGGAGCTGCGCAGCACGGCGGCCACGGTCGCCGCGAGCAGCGGCGACTCGGACGCGCAGATCAGCCCCGCCCCGCCCTCGACCATCTCCTTCGCGTGCGCCGGGCCGCCCACGCAGGCGATGCGGTCGGCGCCGAAGGCGCGGGTCAGGACCTCCGTCGGCGGCGTGCCGTGCGGCGGAACGAGCCCCTTGGCGAGCGAGACGACACCGGCCCTCGCGTGCACGCCCTGGCGCTCGAGCTCGGCGATCGCGTCGCCGATCCCCTTCGACGGCACGGCGATGAAGACCAGCTCGGCGCGGTGGAACTGGTCGTCGCGGTTGCCGAGCGCGCGGATCTTCAGGCCACTCGGGAGGTCCACGCCCGGCAGGTACTTCTCGTTGCGGCGGCTCGCCTCGAGCTCGAGCGCCTGCTCCTCGGTGCGGCAGAGCAGCGTCGTGCGCAGGCCGGCGCGCTCGAGCAGCAGCGCGACGGCCGTGCCGAACGAGCCGGCGCCCACGACCGAGGCGCGCCGGGGGTGGTGTCTGGGGCCGCGAGCGATAGCGGGAGAATCTATTCCGGCGCCCGCGCGCGGTTACGGGGCGGGGCCGAGCGGCGGCGGCGACTTGCAGCCGCGACCCACGGCGACGAGCGCGCTGCGGTGGCGCTTGTAGCCGATCCCGCTGGCGCGCACGGTCGCGAGCACGCAGCGGCCGGACGCGATCAGGCGCCGGCCGTGGCTGGTCGGCATCAGACGCAGGGTCCGCCTGCGCGTGGTGAGGACCCCCGACCCGTACGCGAGCGTCCGGCCGGCACGGGTCACACGCCCGCTCACGCGGCACGACCTGGCGCCGGCGGGCCCGCTGTAGCAGTCGGTCAGGGGGGTCCAGACGACGCCCGCCAGAGGCGACGCCGGACCGCCCGACCGGCGCAGGTCGATCCGCGGGCCGTCGAGCATCGCGAAATCGATCCGCTCGCAGTCGGGCAGCGCCGTGGTCGGGCCCGGATCGCCGACCCGGTCGAAGCCCGGCCCGCAGCGCACCTCGTCGGCGGGCGCGTCCGGAGCGTCGATCGGGTCGTAGTCGAGCGACACGTCGTCGTCGCCGGAGCCCGCGTCGATCCGATCGCGACCGTGGCCCACGCGGATCGTGTCGCGACCGGCGCCCGTCACGATGGACGACGGCCCGACGGTGTACACCTGGTTGTCGGCGGAGGTGCCGGCGAAGGCCAGACCGCCGATCGCACTCGCCCCCTCCATCCCCAGGAAACGGTCGCCCTCCCCGGCCTCGCCGCCGAGCCCGCGCACGAGGTCCACCTCGACGGGCACTCGGCGCAGGTACTCGATCCAGTCGTAGCCCGGCCCGCCGTCCCACGTGTCGCCCTCGCTCGGCGTCAGGTCCCGGAAGCGGTCGTTTCCAGGCCCGCCGAAGACCGCGTCGGCGCCCGTTCCCGCGTCGATCTCGTCAGACCCCATCCCGCCGTGCAGCTCGTCGTCGCCGGCTTCACCCATGAGCCGGCCGCTCACCTCCAGGCGATCGGCGCCGTCGCCGCCCCAGACCGACCCGAACCCGCGGGCGCGGTCGTCGCCGTCGGCCAGGGCCGCCTCCGGTCCCGCACCACGCGGGCAGTACGCGGCATGCGGCCCGCGCTGCACGCAGCCGCGGCCGGCCGGCGCGCGCACTACGGCGGCTGGGTCCGTGAAGAGCACGCCGTTCCCCTCGCGCTCGATCGAGAGGTCGTTCGCCTCGCCGGGCTCGGCCGAGTAGATCGGGTGGTACGTCGACGGGCCCTTGTTGCCGGAGTCCTCGCGCTCGAAGACGGTCGCGGCCGCGGCCGACCCGGCCACCCCCATCAGCGCCGCCATCGTCAGCGGCCACGCCACGAGCCTCGCGAACACGCCGATCGAAACCCGGCGCGTGCCCGCTCGATTCGGTCAGGGCCCCGCCGCCGGCGGGACCGGCGCGGGCGCACGGCACCCGCCGCCGACCCGGAAGAGCACCTCGTGCTCGCCGCCGGGACCCTGCCGGCCGCGGAACCGCGTGACCACGCGTGCCACGAGGCAGCGGCCGGAGGCGAGCAGGCGGCGGCCGGCGGCGTTGGGCACGACGTGGAGCAGCGGGCGGCGCTCGGTCACGGCGCCCCTGACGCTGCCGAGCGGCGTCCCCGGCGTCGCCGGGCGGGAGCGGTCGCCCCAGCGCGCGGCGTGCACGCGTGCGGAGACCTCGCAGCGATCGACGGACTCGTCGTCGCAGCTGCCGGTCCAGCGGATCGCCGCGAGCGAGCCGCGCGGGCGCAGTCCCGGAAGCTCCACGTCCGGGCTGCCGTACTCGGAGAAGTGCGCGCGCTCGCAGTCCACCGGGACCAGCGTGTTGGGCGCGGGGTCGGCGAGCTCGTCGCGGCCGGGTCCGCAGCGGAGCCGGTCGCGCCGCGGGAGGCCGAACACGACTCCCGCAAGGCGGAGCGAGTCGTCGCCGGAGCCCCCGTCGAGCACGTCGCGCTCGTTCGACGCCGCGTCGAGCGTGTCCGCGCCGCCCCCGCCGATGAACACGGAGGGGCCCGTCGAGTGGAGGCGGTTGGCTCGCGAATCGCCCAGCAGGGCGCCGCCGCGGAGGAGGAAGCCACCCTCCACGCTCACCAGCTCATCGCCCTCGTCGCCTCCGCGCCGGGCGCTCAGGTCGATCCCCGTCGGCGCGTGGCGCCAGTACGAGATGTGGTCGAGGCCGGGGCCTCCGTCCATCAGGTCGGGCTCGGCGTGAGCACGCGCCGCGTCGTAGGGGCTCGGGTCCGCGAACTGGTCGTCGCCCGCGCCGCCGAACATCCGGTCGTAGCCGGGCCCGCCGTCGAGCGAGTCCCCGAAGGCGCCGCCGCGCAGCTCGTCGTCGCCCTCGTCGCCGAAGAGGGTGCCGCTGCCGGTGACCAGGTCGTCTCCCGCGCCGCCGCGCGCGAGCCCGGCCCCCGCCACGCGGTCGTCCATGTCGCCCGCGAAGACGCGTGCGCCGACCGGGGTGCACGCGGCAGAGTGATCGTCCAGCCGGCTGCAGCCGGAGCCGGGCTCGATGGTCGCGCCCGGATCGCTGAACACGACCCGCTCCGCGCTGCGCGTGACCGTCACGTCGTTGACCTCGCCCGGGGCGGCCTGGTACGAGGCGTAGCGCAGGGGCGGGCCCTTGTTCTGGCCCTCCTCGAAGACCCGCACGGACGCCGCGCCGGCGGAGCCCGCCAGGGCGGCGCACGCCAGCGACCCGATCACCGTCACGAACAGCCGTCGCCATGCCCCCGCCATCGGGGGAACGAACCCGGCGGCCGGGCGAACGGAGCGCCTACGTCTGCTGGTAGTTCGGGCCGTCGCCGCCCTCGGGGGGCGTCAGGCGCCCGCCCTTGGCGGTGATGGCGCCGCACTGCACGCAGTTCGACGGCGTGATCTGAAGGTCGACGGTCGTGCCCTTGAGCTCGTCGCGCCCGTTCTGGAACTTCTCCAGGACGTCGTCGGGCAGCTCGTAGACGTGCGCCGGGCACATGTTGCGCCACAGCACCGCCAGCTCGGCCGGGACCCTCTTCTGGATCTTGATGTGGTTGGGCGCGTCGTCGCGGGTGGCGTTGCCCGTGGCGAAGACGCTCGAGAGCTTGTCGAACGTGTACTTGCCGTCCGGCTTGGGATAGCTCTTGTCGCGATCGCCGATGAACACCGGCACGCCCGCGTCGTCGTGCGTGTGGAAGCGCGCCGGCGGGAAGCGGCCGCCCGAGATCTCGAGCATGTTGGCCAGCGCGCCGCCCACGAAGAAGCCGTTCGCGAAGACCTGGCGCATGTTCCGCGAGCGGTGCAGGTCCTTCTCGATCACGCTGTCGCGGACCTTCTCCTCGTAGGAGGACAGGTCGGTGGTGTCGCCGCGCTGGAGCGCCTCGAAGATCGCCTCGGCGGCGAACATGCCCGCGTGCATCGCGAGGTGCACGCCCTTGAGCTTCGGGATGTTGACCATCGAGGCGCTGTCGCCCGCGATCACCATGCCGGGCGCCCAGAGCTGCTTGGGCATCGCGAAGTAGCCGCCCGAGGGGATCGTCTTGGCCCCCCACGCCACGCGCTTGCCGCCCTCGAGGATCTTCCTGATCTTCGGGTGCTGCTTGAACTCCTGGAACGCGTCGTGGACCGAGAAGGTCGCGTCCTTGTAGTCGAGGCCGACCACGAGGCCCATCGAGACCTTGTCCTCGCCCATCGGATAGATGAAGCTGCCGCCGAACTCGCCGTACTTGGCGCTGAAGCGCAGCGGCCAGCCCATCGTGTGGATCACGCGGTCGAGCGGCTTGGTGACCTCCCAGACCTCCTTGACGCCGAGCTCCCACTGGGCGGGCTCGTCCCCGGCGATGCCGAAGTGCCCGAGCGCGGCGCCCGCGAGGTGGCCCGCGGTGCCCTCGGCCAGGACGGTCGCCTTCGCGACCAGGTCCGAGCCCGGCTCGAAGTTGCCGAGCTCCTCGCCCTCGCGCCCGCGGCCCTTGTCGCCCGAGCGCACGCCGCGCACGACCCCGTCCTCGACCAGCAGCTTGTAGGCGTTGGTCTCGGGCAGGATGTAGACGCCCATCTCCTCCGCCTTCTCGCCGAGGAAGCGGCCGAGCTGGGCGACGGAGGTGACGTGGTTGCCGTGATTGCGGAACGGCGGCGGCGTCGGGACCAGCGGGATCGTGCGCCGCTTGGTCATGAACAGGACGGTGTCCTTCTCGACGGTCCCGTAGGTCGGCCAGTCGGACTCGTCCAGGTCCGGGAACAGCTTGCGCATCGCGGACGGGTCCATCATCGCGCCCGACATCAGGTGCGACCCCGTCGTCTTGCCCTTCTCCACGAGCGCGACCGGCACCTCGCCGAGCGACTCGGCCAGCGCCGGCTGGTCCTCGAGGAGCTGCATCAGCCGGATCGCGCACGCGAGGCCGGCCGGCCCCCCGCCGACGATCACGACGCCGACCTCGATCCGCTCGTCCTCGGGATCCGTGGGCGGACCCACGTACTCCTCGGGCGGATTGACGCGCGGCAGGTAGTCGAGCGGGGTGACGGCCATGGTTCCTCCTAGCGGCTCGCGAGCCTCGGGCTAGCCGCCCTTCCGGGCCTTCACGGCCTCGGTGAGCTTGGGCAGGATCTTGTTCAGGTCGCCGACGATCCCGAGATCGGAGAACTCGAAGATCGGGGCGTTCTGGTCCTTGTTGATCGCGACGATGTTCTCGGAGGCCTGCATGCCGACCTTGTGCTGGATCGCGCCCGAGATGCCCGCCGCGAGATAGAGCTTCGGCGCGACCGTCTTGCCGGTCTGGCCGATCTGCGCGGCGTACGGGTACCAGCCCGCGTCGACCACCGCGCGGGTGGCCGCGACCGCGCCGCCGAGCGCCTCCGCGAGCTGCTCGCACAGCTCGAAGCCCTCGGCCTTGCCGAGCCCGCGGCCGCCGGCCACGAGCACGTTGGCGTCCTCGATGTTCACGTCGGCGCCGCGCTGCTCGCCGCGCTGGACCATCGTGGCCTTGGTCGACCACTCCGAGAGCTGCACGTCGACGTCCTCAACCGGGGCGTCGCCGCCGCCGGACTCGGTCATCTCGAACGCGTTGAGGCGGCCGATGATGATGCCGGGGCTGCCGATGTACTCGACGTCCACGATCGCCGAGTCCTGGAGGATCGGGCGCTCGGCAACGAGCTTCCCGTCCTGGACCTTCACGGCCGTGACCTCCATCGTCACGCCGCCGTTGAGGCGGGCGGCCAGGCCGGCGCCGATCTCGAAGCCGAGCAGGCCGCCGCCGAACAGCGCGTAGTCGTAGCCGTTGTCCTGGATGACCTTGGCCATCGCGTCGACGACCGGGGCGCCGAGACCCTCGGGCGCGCGGGCGCGGAAGACCTTCTGCGCGCCGTACTTGCCGAGCGTGCCGCAGAGCTCGTCGGTGAGGTCGTCGCCGCCGACGACCACCACGGCCGCCTCGACGCCCAGCTCGCCCGCGAGCTTCGCGCCCTCGGAGACCGCGCCGAGCGAGTTCTTGTTGAACTCGCCCCCGTAGTGGAGTGCGTAGGTGAGGATCCCGCTCATGCCAGCAGCTTCCTTTCGTCGAGCCACGCGACGATCTTCTGGACGGTCTCGTCGGTGTCCTCGTCCTCGATGATCTGGCCCGCCTCCTTCTGGGGCGGGGGGTTGATGGCGAGCACGGAGGTGCGCTTGCCCTCGCTGCCGACCTTGCTCGCGTCGATCTCCACGTCGCCGGTCGCCTTGGTGTCGAGCGGCTTCTTCTTCGCGCCCATGATCGCCTTGAGCGACGGGTAGCGCGGCTCGTTGATCGCGTCGCCGACGGAGATCACGGCCGGCAGCTCCACCTCGACGGTGTCGTAGCCGTACTCGGCCTGGCGCTCGCAGCGCAGCTTGCCGCCCTCCACGTCCATCTTGATGACCTGGGTCAGCGACGGCATCTGGAGGTGGTCGGCCACCACGGCGCCGATCGTGTAGCACTCGCCGTCGTCCGACTGCTGGCCGAGCAGGACCAGGTCGGGGCTCTCGGTCTTCAGGACCTGGGCGAGCGCGTAGCCGGTGGCGGCGACGTCCGAGTCCTCGAGCGCGGGGTCGGTCAGGTGGACCGAGCGGTCGGCGCCGAGCGAGACGGCCTTGTGGAGCGCGCGCACGGCGCTCTCCGGGCCCATGGTCACGGCGACGACCTCTTCGACGTCGACCGCGCCGCCCTCCTTCACCTGCATCGCCGCCTCGATGGCGTGGGTGTCGAAGGGATTCAGGTTCTTCTCACCGGAGCGGTCGAGGCGCTTGGTGCCTGGGTCCATGCGCTTCTCGACGGCGGCGTCCGGCACCTCTTTTACGAGGACGCAGATCTTCAAGGGAAAGACTCCTTCGGTAGGTCTGAGGCGGAGTCTACCGAGTTGACTGACGAGTCAATCGCCAAGCGCCCCGGCGGCC
>DASVVS010000026.1:0-24231 GCA_036386455.1 Thermoleophilaceae bacterium | reverse complement strand
CGTCGACCTGGCCGAGCTCGACGCGCTGCACGGCGAGGACGCCGAGCGGGAGTGACCGGCCGCTAGGCCGGTTCGTCCAGCTCGGCCTGGTCCTCGGCCGGCTCGAGCTCGGCGGCGTGTACCGAGCACAGGTAGGCCTTGCCGGCCTCGAACGCGGCTCGGATCTCCTGCTCGGTCAGCTTCGTGCCGCACACCTCGCAGGTGCGCTCGATGACCGGGTCGAGGCTGTTCTCCTCCAGAGGAGCCATGCGGCGGGCGACTATACCCGCGCCTCGACGTGCGTCACCGGCTTGCCGCACGAGCGCTCCACCCGGTGCGGCAGGTCCAGCTTCAGCCATCGGGACCTCCGGTGCGGCAGCGTGGACACGATGATCTCGTCGAACTCCTTGAAGTTCACCGCGTCCTGGACCGCCGCGAGGGGGTCCGGATCGCCGATCTTGCCGTCGTCGACCTCGAGCCCCGCCTCCCGGTAGCGCTCGACGGCGCGCCGCAGGTGCTCCTGCGCCTCCTCGCCCCCGGAGTGCATGTCCATCGCCCACGAGGCGCCGTGCGGGGTCGCCGGCACCAGCAGGTGGAACTTGCAGGGCCCGCGCTCGGCGCGCTCCCTCAGCGCGTCGAGAAGCTGATCGGACTCGGCCGTCTGGTTCGCGACGACCAGCACGTCGGCGGTCTCGGCCATGGCTCTCCTCCTGACTCGCTCGTGAGGGAGTCTCCTCCTCGGGAGGCCGGATGGCAAGACCCGCTTCGGTGGGCTTGACTGGTCCGCGCGGCGCAGCGAAGCTAGGCGAGACCGAGATCACGACGAGGAGGGCAAGTGGCGGAGTCATCATCAGACCGGGCCGAGGCCGTGAAGGCCGTCGCGAGCGCGACGTCCGGATCCTCCGAGGACGTGCAGCGGCTCGCGATGCAGGCCGTCGTGCCGCCTCCGTCCCAGTCGGACGCGGGCCGCCTCTGGTTCGCGCTCGTGGTGGGCCTGCTGGTCCTGGCCGCCATCTCGCTGGGCGGGCTCGTCTACCTGCTGGCCGACGGCAACGACAAGACCGATCCGGACGCGGCCCTGACGGCCTTCACCACGCTCCTGGCCGGGCTGCTAGGGCTCTTCGCCCCGAAGCCGACGGCCGGCTCGTCGGGGCAGGATCAGTAGGGCGGGAAGTCGGCGTACCAGTCGCCGAGCGCGCGGAACGCCTTCCAGAACGCGCGCTTGGCCTCCTCGTCGTCGAGCGCGCGGTCGATGTCCGGCACGTAGAGCAGGTCGCAGGCGGGCGTGAGCTTCTGCACCTCGCCGATCCGCGGGTGGACCGGCCGCCCCAGCGGCACGCCCAGGTCGTTCAGCTCCTCGAGCGCCTCCTCGCCCATCACCACGACTATCCGCGGCTGAACGATCGCCAGCTCCTCGAGCACGCGTGCCCGGCAGCCGGGGTCGGACAGCTCGGTGTCGCCGACGGGGCACTTGATGAACAGCGTCCCGTACACGACCGAGGGGTCGATCCCGAGGCGGGCGAAGCTCTTCTTCAGCGCCTGCCCGGCGCGTCCGTAGAACGCGACGCCCTCGGAGATCTCCGAGGCGGCGGGGGCGTACTTCAGGAGGAAGACGTCCCCCAGGCAGTGCCCCGACGGGAGCACCGGCATGAGCTGGCCGCGCGGGCACAGCTCGCACTCCTGGATCTCGTGCGTGAGCGTGTTGAGCTCGCGGATCGCACGGTCCAGGTACTTCTGCTTGATCTCGTCATCCGTGGCTGGCATCCAGGCCGACGATTTCGCCTGGCCGGGACGCTGTCCTTTCGGCTGCATCACTTCTCCCGCTTCGCCGCTCCGTGGCCCCCCTTCTGCATGAGCTTGAGCGCCTGCACGTAGAGCAGCGACTGCCGCTTGCGGATGATGTCGGCGTCGCGCAGGGATTCGAGGAACTCCTCGGGCCCGTCGAAGTCCCGCATCGCGATCTTCACCGAGCCGAGCCCCTGGACCACGTGCGAGTCCGACCCCGCGCCGGCGACGATCCGGTACTTGGCCGCGAACCGCTCGGCCTCCTCGTTGAACGCCGAGAACGCCACGCGCGGGTTGAAGACCTCGATCGCGTCGACCTCCTCGATCACGTCCAGCAGGTGCTCGTAGTCGGGCACCGAATGCATCCGGTCGAACGGGTGCGGCACGTACACGAGCCCGCCCTGGCGGCGGATCTCGGCGATCGTCTCCTGGAGCGTGAGCCCGCGCGGGATCTTCTCCTCGATGAAGAGCCCGATCACCTCGCCCTGGTCGCCGGTCTTGATCTCCTCGGCCACGATCACCTTGATGCCGTCGGCCCGCTCGCGCGCCTCGAGCGCGCCTGAGATCTCGTTGTGGTCGGTCACCGCGATCGCCCCGAGGCCGGCGTCCTTGGCCCCCTGCAGGAGCCGGTCGACCGGCGTCGCGCAGTCGTGCGAGTGGTTCGTGTGCATGTGGAGGTCCACGTGGATCAGCTCGCGCGAGGCGAGCCGCTTCGTCACCTGCGGCCGCGGCGCGGGGTCGTGGCGGCGGCCCGCCACGCGGCGGTAGAGCTCCTCGACCTCGTCGGCCACGCGCGACCACGCGAGCTCGGGCTGCACGTCCACGATCCGCCCGCGCAGGCCCTCGCGCAGCTCGTCGTCCTCCACCAGACGGGCGAGCTGACCCGCCAGGGTGTCGGTGTCGCGCGGCTCGAAGAGCAGGCCCAGGTCGCCGTCGGCCAGCGCCTCCTCGTAGACCGGCAGCCGCGAGGCGACCGGCACCGCCCCGCCCGCCAGGGCCCACAACGGCAGGTGCGACGACGGCGCCGCGCCCGTGGAGGCGGCCACGAGCACGTCCGCGCGCACCACGTGCTGGGCCTCGGAGCCGTCCTTCGGGCCGACGAACCGCACCCGGTCGCGGATCGCCTTCGGCAGCGGCACCGCGGGCTCCACGTCCTCGCGCGACCAGACCGTCGCGTGCCAGGGCAGGTCGGGCGGGAGGCGCCGCAGGGCGCGCAGGAACAGGCGCAGCGCGCCGCGCTCCTCCTCGGCGCAGTACAGGATGTCCACGATCTCCCCGTCGCCCCGGTCCTCGCGCGGCACCAGCTCGGCGCCGGGACGGATCACCCTGTAGTCGCCGGGGAAGAAGCGGCTCATCAGGTCCGCGGTGGTGGCCGAGCTGGCGCTGCGGCCGTCGAGGCGGCCGAAGAGCAGCGTGACCAGCTTGCGCGCCACCTGAGTCGAGAGGATCCGCTCGGTGGCGCCGTGGAAGGTGCCGATGTTGAGCGCCCGCGAGTGGCGCAGGGCGACGGAGGCGGCGCTCGGCGCGAACGGCTCGTGCACGTGCACGAAGTCGAAGGTGGCGTTGTCGAGAAGGTCCTCGATCGAGCTCGACACGTTGGCGGGGAGCGAGACCGAGGCGCCGCCGCGCCGCGTGGGCGGGAACGGGATGCTCTGGCCGACCGCCAGCACGTTCGCGCAGCCCTCGCCCGCGAACACGCACTCCGGCTCGTCCTTGCAGCGCTTGATCGTGGCCCGCGACTCGCGGATCAGCTCGCGCGAGTCCGACGGCGCGACCACCACGATCCGGTGCCCGCGCGCGCACAGCTCGTCGGAGAGCCGCTCGACGAAGCGGTTGACGTCGTGCTGCTGCTCCCAGGCGTACGGCGTGACCTGGGCGATCGAGAAGCGCTCGTCGGGCACGCGGCGAGGATACGCCGCACGGCGCGGGGCCCACGGCCCGGTCGGCGGCGCTCCGCCGGTCAGGCGCCGACGTAGGCCGCGAGGTGCTCGCCGGTGAGGGTCGAGCGCCCGGCGACCAGGTCGGCGGGCGTGCCCTCAAAGACGATCCGGCCGCCGTCGTGACCCGCGCCGGGGCCGAGGTCCACGATCCAGTCGGCGTGCGCCATCACCGCCTGGTGATGCTCGACGACGATGACCGACTTGCCGGAGTCGACGAGGCGGTCCAGCAGGCCGAGCAGCTGCTCCACGTCGGCGAGGTGCAGGCCGGTGGTCGGCTCGTCGAGGACGTAGACGTCGCCCTTCTCGCCCATCCGGGTGGCCAGCTTGAGCCGCTGCCGCTCGCCGCCGGACAGCGTGGTGAGCGGCTGGCCGAGGCCGAGGTAGCCGAGCCCGACGTCGGCGAGTCGCTCGAGGACGCGGTGCGCGGCCGGCGTGTGCGCCTCGCCCGCGCCGAAGAACTCCGCGGCCTCGGTCACCGGCATCGCGAGCACCTCGCTGATGTCGCGGCCGCCGAGGCGGTGCTCCAGCACCGCTGCCTGGAACCGCCTTCCCTCGCACACCTCGCAGGTGGTGGCCACGCCGGCCATCATCGCCAGGTCGGTGTAGACCACGCCCGCGCCGTTGCAGTTGGGGCAGGCGCCCTCGGAGTTGGCGCTGAACAGTGCCGGCTTCACCCCGTTCGCCTTCGCGAACGCCTTGCGGATCGGGTCGAGCAGCCCGGTGTACGTCGCGGGGTTGCTGCGCCGCGAGCCGCGGATCGGGGTCTGGTCGATCGACACCACTCCGTCGCGCTCCGACACCGAGCCGCCGATTAGCGAGCTCTTCCCGGACCCGGCCACGCCGGTCACCACGACCAGGACGCCGAGCGGGACGTCCACGTCCACGTCCTTCAGGTTGTGCGTCGCCGCGCCGCGGATCTCCAGCGTGCCGGTGGGCGTGCGCACCGTCTCCTTGAGGGCGGCCCGGTCGTCGAGGTGGCGGCCGGTGACGGTGCCGCTGCCCCGCAGTCCCTCGAGGGTGCCCTCGAAGCAGACGGTGCCGCCCGCGCTGCCGGCGCCGGGGCCGAGGTCCACCACGTGGTCGGCGGTGGCGATCGTCTCCGGCTCGTGCTCCACCACGAGCACCGTGTTGCCCTTGTCGCGCAGCCGCAGCAGCAGCTCGTTCATCCGCTGGATGTCGTGGGGGTGCAGGCCCGCGGTGGGCTCGTCGAAGACGTAGGTCACGTCGGTGAGCGACGAGCCGAGCTGGCGGATCATCTTGGTGCGCTGCGCCTCGCCGCCCGACAGCGTCCCGGACGGGCGGTCGAGGCTCAGGTAGCCCAGTCCGATCTCCACGAACGAGTCGAGGGTGTGCCGCAGGGCGGCCAGCAGGGGCGCGACGGACGGTTCGTCCAGCCCGCTCACCCAGCCCGCGAGATCGCTGATCTGCATCGCGCAGGCCTCGGCGATGTTGATCCCCTCGATCTTGGAGGACCGTGCGCCCTCGGCCAGCCGCGTGCCCTCGCACTCGGGGCAGACCGTGAACACCACCGCCCGCTCCACGAAGGCGCGGACGTGCGGCTGCAGCGAGTCGACGTCCTTCGACAGCATCGACTTCTGGATCTTCGGGATCAGCCCCTCGTACGTGAGGTTGATGCCGTCGACCTTGATCTTGGTCGGCTCCTTGTAGAGCAGGTCGTGGCGCTCGTTCTTGTTGAACTTCCGGATCGGCTTGTCCGGGTCGAAGAAGCCGCAGCCCCGGAAGATGCGCCCGTACCAGCCGTCCATGCTGTAGCCGGGGATCGTGAGCGCGCCCTCGTTGAGCGACTTGCCGTCGTCGTAGAGCTGGGACAGGTCGAAGTCGGAGACGCTGCCCCGGCCCTCGCAGCGCGGGCACATGCCGCCGGTGCGGGTGTAGGTCGCCTTCTTGGTCCTGGTCTTGCCCCCGCGCTCGATCGTGATCCCGCCGCTCGCCCTGACCGAGGGGACGTTGAACGCGAACGCGCTGGGCGGGCCGATGTGCGGCTGCCCGAGCCGGCTGAAGAGGATGCGCAGCAGCGCGTTCGCATCCGTGGCGGTGCCGACAGTGGAGCGGGCGTCGGCACCCATCCGCTCCTGGTCGACGATGATCGCGGTCGTCAGCCCTTCGAGCACGTCGACCTCGGGCCGCGCCAGCGTCGGCATGAAGCCCTGCACGAAGGCGCTGTAGGTCTCGTTGATCAGCCGCTGCGACTCGGCGGCGATCGTGCCGAAGACCAGCGAGCTCTTGCCCGAGCCCGAGACGCCGGTGAACACGGTCAGCCGGCGCTTCGGGATCTCGATGCTGACGTCCTTGAGGTTGTTCACGCGTGCGCCGTGCACGCGGATCGCGCTGTGGCTGTCGGCAGCCTGCGGCGCCGGCCGCCCCACCCTACGCCGGCTCGACCGCGCGGATCTGAGCCTTGCCGCCCGGCAGCTTCGGCGCCCCGCCGTACTCGGCGATGAAGTCCTCGGTGTCCTGGCGCGCGACCGGGTCGGGCACCTGCACCGGGGGCGACTTCATGAGGTACGAGCTCGGCGCCTCGAGCGGCCCGCCGAGGCCGTGGTTCAGGGCGAGCTTGCAGCAGCGCACGCCGTCGATGACGATGCCGGCCGAGTTCGGGGAGTCCCAGACCTCGAGCTTCATCTCCATGTTCAGCGGCACGTCGCCGAAGGCCTGGCCCTCCACGCGGATGTGGGCCCACTTGCGGTCGGTCAGCCACGGCACGTAGTCCGACGGCCCGATGTAGACGTCGTCGGCCGGCAGCTCGTGCTCCATGATCGACGTGACGGCGTTGGTCTTGGAGATCTTCTTGGACTCCAGCCGCTCGCGCTCGAGCATGTTGTAGAAGTCCATGTTGCCGCCGACGTTGAGCTGCGAGGTGCGCATCATCTTCACGCCGCGCTCGCCGAACAGCCGCGCCATCGTGCGGTGCACGATCGTGGCGCCGACCTGCGACTTGATGTCGTCGCCCACGATCGGGAGGCCGGCCTTCCGGAAGCGGTTGCCCCAGTACTCCTCGCGAGCGATGAACACCGGGATGCAGTTCACGAAGCCGCAGCCGGCCTCGAGCACCTGCTCCACGTACCACTTGGTCGCCTGCTCGGATCCGACCGGGAGGTAGGAGACGACGACGTCGGTCTTCGTGTCCTTGAGGATCTGGACGATGTCGGCGGTCTCGCCGGGCGCCTTGGTGATCTTCTCCTTGAGGTACTTGCCGAGCCCGTCGTGGGTCATCCCGCGGTAGACCGGGACGTCGAGGTGCGGCACCTCGGCGAACTTGATCGTGTTGTTCTGGCCCGACCAGATCGCCTCGGAGAGGTCCTTGCCCACCTTGTCGGCGTCGATGTCGAACGCCGCGGTGAACTCGATGTCGCTGATGTGGTAGCCGCCGAGATCGACGTGCATCAGGCCCGGCACGTCCGCGTTCGGGTCGGCGTCCTTGTAGTACTCGACGCCCTGCACGAACGAGTTCGCGCAGTTGCCGACGCCGACGATGGCGACGCGTACCTTCTCGGTCTGGTAGCGCGATGCGCCGTTTCCGGGGGTGTCACTCACGATTTCGGTCCTCCTGTAGTGGCGCGCGGCTGCGCCCGGGGGTCGAGCAGGCTAAATGAACCCCGCAGCTTCCGCTGGTTACGCGGTGGGTGCGGAGAGGCCCTCGTCGGCGCGGTTGAGCGCCGCTCGGACATGGAGTACCCGCTGGAGCACCGTGAAACTCGTCAGGATCGCCATCACGTAGATGGCCGGTGCCAGCAGCTCGAAGTCGCCGAGCGACGCCCCCCTCGCGAACAGCAAGCCTGCGGAGAGGATAACGACCCTCACGGGGCGCGTCGCGAGGCCGACCTTGCACTCGACCCCGAGCGCCTCGGCGCGGGCGCGGGTGTAGCTCACCATCAGCGAGCCCAGGACGGTCACCACGACGGCGGCCACGGCCAGGTCGTCGCCGCGGGAGGAGAAGTACGCGGCGATCGCCGCCAGCACGATTCCCTCCTCGAGCCGGTCGAGCGTGGAGTCGAGGAACGCGCCGAACGCGGTGCCCTTGCCCGACATGCGCGAGTAGCGCCCGTCGAGCGTGTCCATCACCGAGCCGAGGATGAACGCGATCCCGGCCAGGAAGAAGAGGCGCTGGGTCACGAGCACGGCGGCGATCACGTTGCCGACGAGCCCCGCCATCGAGATCGCGTTCGGCGTGAGCCGCGACTCGATCAGGCGGTTGCGGGCGAGCACCCGCGCGTCCGCGACGGTGCGCACCTCGGAGGGGCGCTGCGGCCCGTTTCCGGCGGTGGCTACGCCGCCGCCTCGGCGGGTACCGCGCGCCGCCATGCCCATGCCTCGGGTCGGGCCCGGCCGAGCGCGGCGGACGCCGTGACCGCGGAGACCCCCGCGACGGCGGCGCCGAACGCGGCGTCGAGCCAGAAGTGGTTCGCGGTCACCACTACGACGAAAGTCACGATCGCGGGGTAGGTGGCCCATGCGTAGCGCAGCATGCGGTTGCCGACGAGCTTCATCGCCGGGATGGCGATCATCAGCGCGAAGGCGACGTGCATGCTGGGCACGGCGGCATACGGGTTGTAGAGCACCTCCGCGGTGTTCTGCGCCGCGGGCCCGACGGCCTCGGCCACCGTGTCCGTGAAGCCCCACTCCGGCAGGAGCCGCGGCGGGGCCGTGGGGTAGAGCGCGTACAGCGCCAGCGCCAGCCCCATGGCGATCATGAACATGTTCCGCACGTAGTAGTACGCGTGGTTGCGGGCCAGGTAGAGCCAGATCAGGAACGTCGTGGTCATCACGAAGTGGCTGTTCACGTACATGAAGTTGGCGAAGTCGCGAAGCCATGCCTGGCTGAGGACGAGCTCCTGCAGCCCCGGCTCGAAGAAGGCACCCAGCGAGCGCTCGGCGCTCACCAGTTCACGGGCGTGCGCGAAGGCGGTGGCCGTGGCCGTTTCGCCGTCGGTGAAGCCCCGGACGATCCGGTAGGCGTAATAGGCCCCTCCGAAGAGGACGAGCTGACGCAGGGCGTCCAGCCACCCCTGGGGCAGCCACCGGCTGCTCATCTGCCAAGCGCGGATCACGGCGAGGGAGAGCCTAACCAAGGCGTCGGAATACCGCCAATCAGGCACCGGGGACGGCGGGTGGCTAGGCGCATCGGCGGCCCCTCTGGACGATCCGCTCCGGCGAGAAGCCCATCGACAGCCGGATCTCCCCGGCGCGGTCCGCGATCACACGGATCCATTCGCCGTCGCGCTCGACGCATCCTGCGCTCGGCTTCCAGTACTGGGACCAGCCCATCCGGACGGTCGCCTCGCCGGGGCCGCTCGCGCGCAGGGTGAGGCTGTCCAGGCCGAGCTCGGTCAGCTCGAAGCGGGCGCCGTTCTGGGGCACGACCATCGTGCTCGGCAGGGTCACCTCGTACACGCGCCAGTGCTCCGAGCGCCAGCGCATCCTCAGGTACGGGAGCCCGGCCTCGATCAGCGCGCGCTCGTCGTAGGCGCTGTAGTCGGGCTTGGCGTCGGGCAGAGCGACCCAGCGGATGCCGTGCTCGGTCAGCCAGGCCGCGTACGTCAGGCCGTCCAGCGTGCCGCCGTAGAAGAGCCCGTTGCGCTCGATGTCCTGCTGGCGCAGCCAGCCGCGCGCGAGCGGGTGGTGGCGGCCGACCTCGTAGGCCTCCCAGTGGCTGCGCGTGAACGGGATCTCCACGCGGCCGATCGGACCGGGCTGCCGGTCCAGGAACTCGTTCAGCGGCCGGTAGTAGGCGGCTTCCACCGAGGGGTCCTCGAACGCCTTGATCGAGTCGCGCACCGGCGGCGACCACTGGATGAAGGCGAAGCCGGCGAGCGTGAGGGCGGCGAGCGCGGCGACGGGCCGCCCGAGCGGGCGCGGGCCCGCGAGCAGCGCCGCGAGCAGCACCGGGCCCCCCACGAGGCCCCCGAGGCGGGCGGCATTCCCGCCCATCGGGGTGTCGATCACGAACGCGCCGATGCACGCGAGCCCGTAGAGGACCCCGCCGATGCGCAGTGCGCGCTGCTCGCGCGGCACGGCGAGGGCGAAGCCGAGCGAGAGCAGCGGCAGCGGCCAGAAGGTCGAGACCTGGAACGGCTCGCGGCCGTCGCTCGAGAAGGCCAGCGCGATCAGGATCGCGGGAAGCACGGCGGCGGCCACCATCCCCGCCGCGACCCTCCACCGCTCGCGCCGCGCCGCGGCTCCGTAAGCGGTCGCCACCATGCCCAGGAACAGCCCGGCCACGGGGCTCCCCAGACCGCACGCGAGCGCCAGCAGCACGGCCAGCCCGCGGCGCTCGCGCTGGAGCGCGAGCACGGCGCCCAGGCCGATCGTCGCGCCGAACAGGAACGGGATCCGGCCGGACCACAGCGGCGCGGTCGAGGCGAGGCCGAACCAGAGCGCCGGCCAGCGGCCGCGGTCGCCGAAGTGCCCGCGCACGATTCGCTCGAACAGCCAGGCGGAGACGACGGCGCACAGCGCCCCGAGCACTCGCGGCCCGAGCAGCCAGGCCAGCGGCGGGAACAGCACGCTGTAGCCGAGGACGTGGTGGCCGCTGTACCAGTTGCCGTTCCACAGGGCGAGCCCCTCCTCGCCGAACAGGAACGCCCGGTACGCGCCGGCGGCGTAGTCGACGGTACGCGGCTCGACGAGCACGTAGACGAGCGAGACCAGCGCGGAGACGACGATCGGGGCCAGGCGCCAGGCCAGCTCGCGGCGGCGGTCCGCCGCCGCGCTGCCGGCCGGCGGCCCGCCATTGGCGGACCGGCCCCTCGTCGCCTCCGGCGCCGGCGCGGTTGCCGGAGCGGATGACGGCATCGCGTCCAGAGGCTAGTCCGCGGCCAGGAAGTCCACGACCGTGTCGAGCGTGTGCGGCCGCTCGAGCCAGAGCCAGTGGACCCCGCCGGGCACGATCTCCACGCGCGTCTCGCCGCCCAGCGCCTCCGCGTACGCGTGCGCGAAGCGGTTCGGCAGGAAGTGGTCGTCCTCACCCCAGAGGATGAGCGACGGCGCCTCGATCCCGCCGAGGCGATCGCCCGCGCGTTCGAGCACGTCAGGCGGCGCCGAGCGGTAGAGCTTCAGGATCGCGCGCTGGGTGCCGTGGTCGAAGTGCTCCCAGGCCTCGTCCACGAACCCGTCGACGTGCTCGGGCAGCAGGGCCTTCTCCATCCGCAGCCAGCGCTTGGTCGCCCACCTCGTGCTCGAGCCCATGAACAGCTCGCCGGCCACGGGCGTCCGCCAGATCCGCGCGGTGCGGTGCCAGCGGTAGCCGGGCAGGAACGGCACGAGGTCGATCAGCACCATCCGCTCGATCGCCTCCGGCCGCCGCTGCGCGAGCTCCAGCCCGACCGCTCCCCAGTCGTGCATCGCGAGGGCGAAGCGCTCGAGTCCCAGCTCGTCCACGAACGCCTCGAGCCAGTCGCCGTAGCCGGAGATCGAGTAGTCGAACCCGGCCGGCTTGCCGGACTCGCCGAAGCCGGGGAGGTCGGGCGCGATCCCGCCGGTGCGCTCCAGGAACGGCCGCCACATGCGGCCCGAGTTGGGCACGCCGTGCACGTAGAGGATCGGGGTGGCGCCGGCACCCTCCGCGCCGCTCGGGTCCCCCGCCTCGAGCCAGACGGCGTCGATCCCGCCGATCTTCGCCTCACGGCGGTTCACTCCGGCGCCCGCTTCGCGAGGTCGTCCAGCGTCAGCATCTCGCCGCGCGGCGCACGGATGTCGACCGGGCGCCCGTGCTCGGAGAAGTGACCCTCGAGCGTCAGCGTCGCCCTGAAGGCGCCTCCGCTGACGGGGCCCCTCACGAGCGTGTAGCTCAGGCGGCCCCGGCGCATGAGCCCGTCGCGGTCGAGCCAGACCTCGATCGGCATGGTCGCCTTGCCCGTCGCCGTGCGCAGCGTCGCCGCATTGTCGGCCACCGCGGCGCGCTCGGCCGCCGGTACGTGCCGGGCGACCTCGGCGATGTGCACGGTCCCCCTGTAGCGAGTCGTCTCGACGCCTCCGACCCGTTCCTGCCCCACCTCCTCGTCCGTCTCGGCGGCAGCCGCGTAGTCGAGGATCTGGGCGGAGGTGGACTGGTGGCTCTGAGCGAGCACCCGGGCCGCGGCCGCGTCGCCCTCCGTGAACTCGCTGATGTCGAGCCGGAGCCACTGCCCGCGTTTCCCGATCCGCGGCGACGAGACGTGGTACACGGCGCCGAGCTTGACGATCTTGGTGTCGAAGTCGGGCGCTGACGTCCCGGGGACCGCCTGAGCGAAATCGCCGGACGCCGTCGTCAGCTCGAAGCTCCGCTTGGCGGGATGGTCGTGGCCGCCGCCTCTGAAGGTGAGGGTCCGCCCGTCGCCTACGCGGACCGTGCCCCTGAAGCTCACCCGCAGCGGTCCCCGCTCGATCGTCGTGCGCACGCCGTCCTGGATCGCCTTGCGGTCGGGACCGTCGTCCCCGCCGCAACCCGTCGCGGCGGCGCAGGCCAGGGCGGCGGAGACCGCGATCGTCACTCGCCTCACGCACGTACCTTTCCACGGATGCCGCGCGCCGCGACCGCCCGACCGTCCACCGCCACGCCCAAGCGCTTCCGGCTCGTGCTCGAGCGCCTGCGCGAGGCCTACGGCCGGCCCGTGCCGCTGGCCCACCGCGCGCCGGTCGACGAGCTCGTGCTCACGGTCCTCTCGCAGAACACGAACGACCGCAACCGCGACGTCGCCTACGCGCGCCTGCGCGAGCGCTTCGCCACCTGGGCCGAGGTGCGCGACGCGCCGATCGCGGAGGTCGAGGACGCCATCCGTCCGGGGGGCCTCGCCCCCACGAAGGCGGTGCGGATCCGGGAGATCCTGCGCGCGATCGGCGACGACGACCTCGGCTGGCTCGAGGAGGCGCCGCTCGAGGAGGCGCGCGACTACCTCTGCGCCCTGCCGGGCGTGGGGCGCAAGACCGCCGCGTGCGTGTTGCTGTTCTCGTACGCGCGCCCGGACGTGCCGGTCGACACCCACGTCTACCGCGTGGGCACGCGGCTCGGGCTCTGGCGAGCGAACGCCCCGCTCGACGAGGCGCACGACGAGATGCTGCGGCTGGCCGCCGGCTCCGACCCCTACGAGGCGCACGTGGCGCTCATCAGGCACGGGCGGCGCATCTGCCACGCCCGCTCGCCGCGCTGCCGCGAGTGCCCGCTGCTGTCGCTCTGCCCGGCGGGGAAGGAGCTCGTGCGGGGCGCAACCCCTGCCGCCCGCGGCTCCGCCAAGACGCGGGGCTCCGCCCGCGCGTGAGCCGCGCCCGCGTCTCAGAGCTCTCCCTCATCGGGATCGCCGCGGTCTGGGGCCTCACCTTCCCGATGGTCCAGGACGCCATAGAGAAGCTGCCGACGATGCCGTTCCTCGGCTATCGCTTCCTCGCGGCGGCGGTCATCGTCGCGATCGTCTTCCGCCGCCAGCTCGGGCAGCTCTCGCGCGAGGGCTGGATCGCGGGCGCGGTCATGGGCGTCTTCCTGACCGCCGGCTACGTCTTCCAGACCCTCGGCCTCGAGCGCACCACCTCCTCCAACGCGGGCTTCATCACCGGGCTGTTCGTGGTGATCACCCCGCTGCTCGCGGCGGTCGTGCTGCGCGAGCGGATCGGCGGCATCGCCTGGGCCGCGGCCGCCGTGTCGGCGGCGGGGCTCTACCTCCTGTCGGGAACCGAGGGCTTCAACTCGGGCGACGGCCTGGTCCTGCTCTGCGCCATCTCGTTCTCCGGCCACATCCTCGCCACCGGCCGGGCGGCCGCCCTGCACGACGCGGGCGCGCTGCTGGTCGTGCAGCTCGCGCTCTGCGGCGTCTTCTGCACGCTCGTCGCCGGTGTGGGAGGCGAGCTCGAGGTGCCGCGCGGCGGCGACGTCTGGCTCGCGCTCGCCGTCACCGCCGTGGTAGCGAGCGCCCTCGGCTTCTTCGTCCAGACCTACGCGCAGCAGCACGCCTCGCCGGAGCGCACGGCGCTGATCCTGGCGAGCGAGCCCGCCTTCGCGGGCCTGTTCGGGTTCCTGCTGAACGACGAGCGCCTGTCCGCCCTCGCCTGGAGCGGAGCGGCGCTGATCATGGCCGCGATAGTGGCGGTCGAGCTGCTGCCGCGCCTGCGCCCGCCGCGCCCGCTGCCGGAGGGGTGACGGCCCCGTCTCCCGCTAGCTCGTCTCCAGGGTGATGTCCACGTGACCCTCGCGTCCGTTCTCGGCGCTTGTGTCGACATCGGTTTCGACGAGCGAGAGCAGGTACTCGCGCATCGCGTCCAGGAGAAGCTCCTCCGCTTCGTCGCGAGTGGGCGCACACGTGATCACGGCGGGGATCTCTCTCAGACGAGCCTGAACCCAGCCGTTCTCGACAGGCTCGTAGATTGCGGTGAGGGAAACTGAGGCCGCCATGTCATTAGCGTAATCGGCTGAGAGCTCACGAAGTGGAGGGTCGGCGATTCGCGCGGCACACCCTCAACTGCGCTCGGGCATCCGATCCGCAGGGACACGCCAATCGGACCCTGGAGCTGTTAGGTGACCTAGTAGCGTGATGTGCCACATGTACTGTGATCTGCGCTCCTAGGTGAGTCCGCTCAAACGGTAAACGGGACGGGCTCGATCTGGACAACGAGTCGCCGTCCGTGTGGCAATCTACGGGACGTGCCCGAGAATGCCATCGCAAACAAGGAGAAGACTGTCGACGCGCTCCTAACGGGAGCGAAGCGCGACCATCTTCCGCTTGCGCATTCATTCTTGCAGCGTAAGACGCGTGGAGGCAAGCGCTCGCCGGGCGTCCTCTCGGAGTTCGTACGCACAGGCGCTGAGCGGCCGCTCGCGCAGTACATGCTCGTCCACGCCGTGGCGAGCGGGAACGACTTCGGTGTCGCGCGGGACTCAAAGGTCTGGGCCCGCGCGATGGGACTCGATTTCACTCTCCCCGCATCCCGCACGGCGGTTTCGAAGAACTGGGCGTGGCTCGAACGACACAAGCTGATCCGTCGCGAACGGCGCGGACGCCTCAGCAAGGTAATCCTGCTGCGCGACGACGGCTCCGGGCGGACGTACAAGCATCCGCGGAAGGTCGGCGAGCCCTACCTCCGGCTCCCGTACGTCTATTGGCGCGAGGGCTGGGACACGAGGCTCGACCTGCCGAGCGTCGCGATCCTGCTGATCGCCCTCAGTCTCGGCGACGGTTTCATCCTGCCTCACCGACAGGTGAGCCAGTGGTACGGCATCTCGTCGTCGACGCTGTCGAATGGGGTCGCGGGCCTCGAGCGACATGGGCTGCTGGAAGTAAGGCGGCACAAGAAGGAGGCGCCGCTCGCGCCGG
The DNA here is from genome assembly GCA_036386455.1 of Thermoleophilaceae bacterium. Classification (GTDB taxonomy): domain Bacteria; phylum Actinomycetota; class Thermoleophilia; order Solirubrobacterales; family Thermoleophilaceae; genus AC-37. The sequence continues at coordinate 9,230 of DASVVS010000026.1, read as the reverse complement.
AGGGGTACACGTGGGAGAACGCTTACACGCTCCAGCCGCCCTTCGGCCCTAAGGGTGCGCCGAGTTCGGCCGCTAAACGCCGCCAGCAGAAGACGCCGAGCGGGCGAAAGAGGGCCAGCCGATGATCAAGCGCGCCGCCCTGGAGAGGCACCTGCGGGAGCACGGCTGCGTACCCAAGCGCGAAGGAGCGAGGCATTCGATCTGGTTCAACCCCGCGACCGAGCGTTCCTCATCCCTTCCTCGCCATCGCGAGCTGCCGCGCGGTACCGCGCGTGCGATCTGCCAGCAGCTCGGCGTGCCGTCAGTCCGTTAGTTCGGACGTGCCGAGGGTGGCTGGCCGGCCCGGCCCCCTCAGCCGCGCCGGTTCAGCACCTTCGCGTGCGACTCCGCGTCCTCGAGCGCCAGCCGCAGCTCGCTCTCGAACTCGATCGCGTCCATCCCCGGCGGCAGCTCCTTGACCACCCGCTCCGGCGAGCCCGAGCGCCGCAGCCCGACGACGGTGGTGCCGTCGGCCCGGTTGAACGTGTCCACCCGCCACGGCTCGCGCCGCTCGCCGCGCGTGCGCAGCCAGTCGAGCAGCAGGTAGAGCGAGAGCACGATCAGCGCCGCGATCACGAGGATGATCAGGAGGCGCACGCCCCGCCCTCGCTACGGCCCGCGCGGGTTCAGCAAGAGCGACGAGTCGCCGCCGAACGACTGGACCGGGCAGCCCTTGGGGCGGCCATCGTCCTGCACGCCGCAGATCGCCTCGGCCAGGTCGATGCGTCCCTTGACCGGGTTGCGCCGGTAGGCCGACCCGGTCTCGCGGATCGCCTTCGCGTCCTCCTCGGACACCCGCCGGCGGCCGCGCGCCTCCTCGACCTTCTTCTGCGCCTGGAGCCGTGCGGTGGCGGCGTCGGCGCCCGCGGTCTGCGCGGCGGTCACCGACTGCTCCACGCTGTCCTCGAACTTCGGCTGCCCGAGCGTGAAGCGCACGGCCTCGAAGTAGCGCCGGCACGGCCGGTCGTCGGGCGCGGTGCCGGGGTCGGGCCCGTCGGGCGCCTTGCAGGTCCCGCTGAGGAACTCGTTCAGCCGCGCCTCGGTCGTGCGGCCGATCTCCTCGGCCACCTTCTCGAGGTTCTGACCGGTCTCGACCTCGCGCACCCCGCCGGCCACCGCGGCCTGTGCGTTCGTCACGTACTGGCAGGTGTTGCGCAGCTCGATGCAGCGATAGCGGCCCACGGCCTCGCGGGTGGCGGTCAGGCTCGGCTGGCGGAAGACCTGGGCGAGGAAGTTGTTCCAGCCGTCGTCGCCGTCGTAGGGGTGGGTGCCGCCGAAGGTGCGCGACCCGTAGCGGCGGTAGAAGTCCTTGAGCGTCTCCTGGTCGGTCGTCAGGCGGAAGCGGAACTGCCCCTCGATGTAGACCTCGACGGCGTCCTTGGTCGGGACCTTCACCACGTCGACGGTCTTCGAGTCGGCCGCGCCCGGGTCGGAGGAGAGCGTGTAGTGGCGCTCGTTGGCCGGGAAGCAGCGCTGCTTGTTGAACATGCCGACCGTCTCCACACCGGAACCCGGCTGGCGCACCTTGCTGACCTTGCGGTCGTCGAGCGGGCCGCCGTCGACGATCACGCAGACGTCGCCCTGCGCCACGCTCTTGAACGAGGCGAGCCCGGCGAACAGCACGATCGCGGCGAGCAGCGCGACGATGCCGAGCACCGAGAGGGTCGCGTAGCGGCGGATCTTCACCTGGTCCCGGTCCATGGGCCGGGGATTCAGGCTTGCGCGCCAGATTCCTCCGCCGGAGCGGGCGCACGTACGCGCCACCCCGTGGGCAGCCCATGCAGGATCTGCTAAAACCTCACTCAGATTTCCTGGCGCAGAGCATTAGAACCGAGAAGGAGCAGAGACCCCTATGGGCAGAACGATCGGAATCGACCTGGGCACGACCAACTCGTGCATGGCGGTCCTCGACGGCGGTGATCCGACCGTCGTGGAGAACGCCGAGGGCGCCCGCACCACCCCCTCCGTGGTCGCCTTCACCGGCGCCGGCGAGCGCCTTGTCGGCACGGTCGCCAAGCGGCAGGCCGTGACGAACCCCGAGAACACCGTCTTCTCCATCAAGCGCTTCATGGGCCGCAAGGCCGGCGAGGTGAAGGAGGAGGAGACGATGGTGCCGTTCACGGTCGTCAAGGGACCGAACGGCGACGCGCGCGTGGAGGCCGGCGGGCAGCAGTACTCGCCCCCGGAGATCAGCGCGATGATCCTCCAGAAGCTCAAGACCGACGCCGAGGCCTACCTGGGCGAGTCGGTCGACAGCGCGGTCATCACCGTGCCCGCGTACTTCAACGACGACCAGCGCCAGGCCACGAAGGACGCCGGCAAGGTCGCCGGGCTCGACGTCAAGCGCATCATCAACGAGCCGACCGCGGCCGCGCTCGCGTACGGGCTCGACAAGGAGGCCGACCAGACGATCCTCGTCTTCGACCTCGGCGGCGGCACGTTCGACGTGTCGGTGCTCGAGATCGCCGACGGCGTCTTCGAGGTGAAGGCCACCGCGGGCGACAACCACCTGGGCGGCGACAACTTCGACAAGGCGATCGTCGACTGGCTCGTCAAGGAGTTCAAGGCCTCGCAGGGCATCGACCTCTCGCAGGACAAGATGGCCCTCCAGCGCCTCTACGAGGCGGCCGAGAAGGCCAAGGTCGAGCTCTCCACCACGCAGGAGACCCAGATCAACCTGCCGTTCGTGACGGCCGACGCGGCGGGGCCGAAGCACCTCGACCAGCGCCTCACGCGCTCGAAGCTCACCGAGCTGACGGCGGACCTGCTCGACCGCACGGTCGGGCCGACCAAGCAGGCGATGAAGGACGCCGGCGTCGACGGCGGCACCGGCATCGACCACATCGTGCTCGTGGGCGGCATGACCCGCATGCCCTCGGTGCAGGAGAAGGTCAAGCAGCTCACCGGCAAGGACCCGCACAAGGGCGTGAACCCGGACGAGGTCGTGGCCGTGGGCGCCGCCATCCAGGCGGGCGTGCTGGCCGGCGACGTCAAGGACGTGCTGCTGCTCGACGTCACCCCGCTCACCCTCGGCATCGAGACCAAGGGCGGCGTGATGACCAAGCTCATCGAGCGCAACACGACCATCCCCACGCGCAAGTCGGAGGTGTTCTCCACGGCTGAGGACAACCAGCCGAGCGTCGAGGTCCACGTGCTCCAGGGCGAGCGCGAGATGGCCTCGAACAACAAGTCGCTCGGCAAGTTCCAGCTCACCGGGATCCCGCCGGCGCCGCGCGGCATGCCGCAGATCGAGGTCACGTTCGACATCGACGCGAACGGCATCCTCAACGTGTCCGCGAAGGACCTGGGCACCGGCAAGGAGCAGAAGATCGAGATCAAGGCCGGCTCGGGGCTCTCCGACGACGAGGTCGAGCGGATGGTCAAGGACGCCGAGGCGCACGCCGAGGACGACCGCCGCCAGCGCGAGCTGGTCGAGGCCCGGAACAACGCGGAGAACGCCGCGTACCAGGCCGAGAAGCAGCTCGGCGAGCTCGGCGACGCGGTGGACGCGTCCTCGAAGGAGTCGATCGAGGCGGCGATCAAGGATCTCCGCGAGTCGCTCGAGTCCGACGACGTGGACGTGCTGCGGCAGAAGACAGACGCGCTGCAGACGGCGTTCCACGCGGTGTCCGAGCAGATGTACGCGCAGGCCTCGCAGCAGGCCCAGGCGGACGGCACGGCCACGAACGGTGCGTCGGCCGACGGCGACGGCGACGGTGCCGCGGCGAGCGACGAGGAGGTCGTGGACGCCGAGGTGGTCGACGGGGAGGCGCGCGACTGATGACGCGCCACACGCCGGACCAGAGCGCGGTGCGTGAGCAGATGAGGGAGCGCGACGGGGCGGTGGGCCAGGAGCCCGCCGCTCCGGGCAGCCCCGAGGAGGTCGCCGAGGAGGCCCCGGCAGGCCCGCCCGAGGCCGAGGCCGGCGCCCCCGCGGAGGCCGGAGCTTCCGCCGACGCTGCGGCTTCCGCCGACGCCGAGGCTCCCGCTGCGCCCGAGGAGGAGGCCCCGCTCGACCCGCTCGCCGAGGCCGAGGCCAAGCGCGACGAGTACCTCGACCTCGCCCGCCGCACCCAGGCCGACTTCGAGAACTACCGCAAGCGCACCGCCCAGCAGGCCAGCCAGGCCGGCGAGCGGGCCAAGGCGGGGCTCCTGCGCGAGCTCCTGCCGGTGGTCGACAACCTGGAGCGCGCGCTGGCCGCGGCGGCCGACTCCGAGGGACCGCTGCACGAGGGCGTGAAGCTCGTGCTGGCGGACCTGCAGGGCGTGCTCGGCCGTGCGGGCGTGGAAGCGCTCGAGCCGTCGGGCGAGCGCTTCGACCCGAACGTGCACGAGGCCATCTCCACCGCGCCGGTGGAGGGGACGGAGTCCGGTCTCGTGGTCCAGGTGGTCGAGAAGGGCTACCGCATGCGCGACACGGTGATCCGACCGGCCCGCGTGGTGGTCTCCGCGTAGCGAGGAGGAGCCATGCCCGCGGTCAAGGATCCCTACAGCGTCCTGGGCGTCGACAAGAAGGCGTCGCAGGAGGACATCAAGAAGGCCTACCGGAAGCTGGCTCGCCAGCACCACCCGGACCGCAACCCCGACGACAAGAACGCCGAGGAGCGGTTCAAGGAGATCCAGCAGGCCTACTCGATGGTCGGGGACCCGGAGAAGCGCAAGGAGTTCGACGCCAGCGGCGGGCTCTTCGGCGGCTTCGACCCGGGCGGCTTCCGGTCGGGCGGGGGTCCGGCCGGCGGCTTCGGCGGGATCGGCGACATCCTCTCCGACCTGTTCGGCGGCGCGGCCGGGGGCGGCGCCGGCGGCGCGCGCGGCGGCTCGCGGCCCGAGCGCGGGCGCGACCTCGAGACCGAGGTGCACGTCTCGTTCGACCAGGCGATGGAGGGCGCGCAGGTCCAGGTGACCGTGCCCATGACGGCGGCCTGCCGCACCTGCGGCGGCACCGGCGCGAAGCCCGGCACCTCTCCCAGCGTCTGCTCGCGCTGCCAGGGCCGCGGCATCGAGAACGAGGGGCAAGGCCTGTTCTCGATCTCGCAGCCGTGCTCCAAGTGCGGCGGCACCGGCACCGAGATCAAGGACCCGTGCCCCACCTGCAGCGGCAGCGGCAACACGCGCCAGGTCAAGCGCTACCGCGCGAACATCCCGGCCGGGGTGCGCGACGGCAGCCGCGTGCGGCTCGCCGGCAAGGGCGAGGGTGGGCGCCGCGGCGGCCCGCCCGGCGACCTCTACGTGATCACGCGCGTGGGCGACTCGCCCGTGTTCCGGCGCAAGGGCGAGCACCTCGAGGTGGACGTGCCGATCACGATCGTCGAGGCGATCCGCGGCGCGACGGTCGAGGTGCCCACCCTGAACGGCACCAAGCGCATCCGCGTTCCCGCCGGGACCCAGCACGGCACGGTCCAGCGCCTGCGCGGCGAGGGCCCGCCGCGGCTCGGCGGCAAGGGCCGCGGCGACATCCACTACAAGCTCGTGATCGACGTTCCCCGCTCGCTCGACAAGAAGCAGAAGAAGGCGGTCGACCAGCTCGCCGAGGTGATGGACGGCAACCCGCGCGAGGGGCTGTTCTCCGCCGCAGGCAAGGAGGAGTGATGGCGAAGCGAACCGACAGCCGCCGCGGCGTCTACATGATCTCCGTCGCCGCCGAGCTTGCCGGCATGCACCCGCAGACGCTCCGGATCTACGAGTCGCGCGGGCTGATCGAGCCCGAGCGCACGAGCGGCGGCACCCGCCGCTACTCGCCCGACGACGTCGAGCGGCTGCGCCGGATCCAGGAGCTCACGTCGGAGATGGGCATGAACCTCGCCGGGGTGGAGAGGGTCTTCGAGCTCGAGTCGGAGCTCGAGCGGATGCGCGAGCGCATGCGCCGCCTCGAGCGCCAGGCCGAGCGCATCCAGCAGGAGATGACCGACGAGATCGAGAAGGTCCGCAAGTCGTTCCGGGCCGAGCTGGTGCGCTACGAGCCGCCGGGCAGCGCGCTCGTGCCGGCGCGCGACGCGCGGGCGCCGCGCGTGCGTATCCCCGTTCAGCGCGCCCGTCGCCGCGACGGCGACGGGCCGAGCGCGCGGACCTGAGCGCGCCGCTCGCGACCTGACCGCGCCGCTCGGCGCGGCGCCCGGTTAGAGTGCGCCGCATGCGTCGCTGCAGGGGGGCGGTCACGGCGTTGGTCGGGGTGCTCGCGCTCGCGCATGCCCTGCCGGCCGCGGCGGGAGCCGCGTACGACACCGTCCTCGTCTCGCGTGACGGCCTCGCGGGCGCCGCCGGGAACGACCAGTCGTTCCGCCGCCCGGCGATCTCGGGCGACGGCCGCTACATCGCGTTCTTCACCGTCGCGAGCAACTTCCCCGGCGGCGCGCCCAGCTCCGCGCGCGTGTACGTGAAGGACACGCAGACCGGTGCGCTCGAGCTGGCCTCGCGCGCCGACGGCCCCGACGGCGCGCCGACCGGCGGCAGCGACCCGCAGATCTCGCGCAACGGGCGCTTCGTGTGCTTCTGGAACGGGGCGATCGCGGTGCGCGACGTGGTCGCCGACACCACGCGCCGGGTGCCGGGCACCGCGACGGGCACCGAGACCGACAACAACGAGGACCTGACCGGCGCGAACTGCGCGATCAGCGACGACGGCGACCGGGTCGCGTACACCACGACCGAATCGCGCGCGCCCGAGGACACGAACGGGACGCACGACGTCTACGTGTACTCGTTCGGCACGGGAGCATGGACGCTCGCCAGCAAGGGCGACGGCGCGGGGCCGGTCGGCGACGGCGCCTCGCGCAACGCGCACATGACGCCCGACGGCCGCTACGTCGCGTTCTGGTCGCGTGCCGCGAACCTGGTCCCGGGGGACGGGAACGGCCGCACCGACGTGTTCCTCCGCGACCTCGTGGCGGGCCGCACCGTGCTGGTCAGCCAGGCGACCGGTACGGCCGGGGCGGTGGCCTCGCCCACCTCGCTCGGGGCCTACGACCCGAACGTCTCCGACGACGGCCGCTACGTGGCGTTCTCGGCGTGGCAGCCGCTGCACGACGACGCCCGGATCGGGAGCAAGGAGGTCTACCGCCGCGACGTGACCGCGAACCGCACCGAGCTCGTGTCGCGTGCCAGCGGCCCGGCGGGTGCGCCCGCGCTCGGCATCGCGCAGGACCCGTCGATCTCGCCGGACGGCCGCTACGTGGCTTTCGACACCGGGGCGAGCAACCTCGACGTCGACTCGCTCGACGGTCCCGACAGCATCGACGTCTTCATCCGCGACGTGCAGGCGCGCCGCACGACGCTGGTCAGCCGCGCGAGCGGAGTCTTCGGAGCGGCGGGCGACGACTACTCGTTCGGGGCGGCGCTCGCGGCGAACAACGCGCGCGTGGCCTTCGTCTCGCGGGCCGAGAACTTCAGCGCCGACGACACCGCCCTCGGCGACGTCTACTACCGCGACACGGTGGGCGACCGCGGCGTGCTGCCGGCCGACCTGCCGGGCCTTCCGCGGATCCTGACGCTCAGCGTGCCCTCGCGCATCGCGCCGGTGGCGCCGGCCGCGAGCCGCAAGCTCACGTTCCGGCTCAGCGAGTTCGCGCGGGCCACGGTGGTGGTGGACCGCCGCGTGCGCGGGAAGCGCTCCGGGCGCAAGTGCAAGCCGGCGTCGAGCGCGGTGGCGCCGCGGCTGCGCTGCGACGCGTGGAAGCGCGTGGGCGACCTGGGCCAGGTCGTGGGGCAGGAGGGCAAGAACTCGCTCCCGTTCGACGGCAGCGTGGGCGGCAGTGCGCTGAAGGCGGGCGTCCACCGGGTGCGGGTGGTCGCCGAGGACTTCGCGCACCGCAAGGCCACCTCGCGCCCGGACCTCTTCACGGTCGTCCGCCGCTAGGCCGCGTCAGAGCGCGCCGTCCGGGCCCGTCCGCGTCCGAAGCGGTGGACGCAACCGTCAAGATCTCCTATAACCTCGCATAGATTTTCTATGCACATCGATCGCTTCACGAACAAGTCCCAGGAGGCGCTCGCGGCCGCTCAGCGGATCGCCGCCGCGCGCAAGAACCCGCAGACGTCGCCGCACCACATCCTCGTCGCCCTCCTCGAGCAGGAGGACGGCATCGTCGTGCCGGTGCTCCAGCACGCGGGCGTGGACGTGACAGGCGTCCGCCGCCGCGCCAACGAGGCGCTCGACGCGGCCCCGAAGGTCACCGGCGAGGACGTCACGGCGCCCCCGGTCGACGGCGTCACCGCCAAGGTCCTCCAGAGCGCCGAGGAGGAGGCGCGCCAGCTCGGCGACGAGTACGTCTCCACCGAGCACCTGCTGCTGGCCCTGGCCGGCGACCCGAAGGTCGACGTCGGCGCCACCCGCGACCAGCTGCTCGAAGCGGTCGAGGAGGTCCGCGGCCCGCACCGCGTGACCGACCAGAACCCCGAGGAGAAGTACCAGGCGCTCGACAAGTTCGGCCGCGACCTGACCCAGGCCGCCGAGGACGGCAAGCTCGACCCGGTCATCGGGCGCGACGACGAGATCCGCCGCGTGGTCCAGGTCCTCAGCCGCCGCACCAAGAACAACCCGGTGCTGATCGGCGAGCCGGGCGTGGGCAAGACCGCCATCGCCGAGGGTCTCGCCCAGCGCATCGTCTCCGGCGACGTGCCCAGCTCGCTGCGCGACCGGCGCGTGATCGCGCTCGACATCGGCGCGCTGATCGCCGGCGCCAAGTACCGCGGCGAGTTCGAGGACCGGCTCAAGGCCGTCCTGAAGGAGATCGCCGAGGCCGAGGGCCAGGTGATCCTGTTCATGGACGAGCTGCACACGATCGTCGGCGCCGGCGCGGCCGAGGGCGCCGTCGACGCCGCCAACCTGCTCAAGCCGATGCTCGCCCGCGGCGAGCTGCGCGCGGTCGGCGCCACCACGCTCGACGAGTACCGCAAGCACATCGAGAAGGACGCCGCGCTCGAGCGCCGCTTCCAGCCCGTGCACGTGGAGGAGCCGAGCACCGAGGACGCGATCGCGATCCTGCGCGGCCTCAAGGAGCGCTACGAGGTGCACCACGGCGTGCGCATCCAGGACTCCGCCATCGTCGCCGCCGCGGTGCTGAGCCAGCGCTACATCGCCGACCGCTTCCTGCCCGACAAGGCCATCGACCTCATCGACGAGGCCGCCTCGCGGCTGCGCATCGAGATCGACTCGATGCCCACGGAGATCGACGAGGTCGAGCGCCGCATCCAGCAGC
>DASVVS010000025.1:0-26547 GCA_036386455.1 Thermoleophilaceae bacterium | reverse complement strand
GTGTCGCCCTTCTCCTGGACCCAGCGGACCTCGGTGGGCTCGGTGTAGCTGAACCGCAGCAGCGCGCGGACGCTCTTCACCTTCGCGTCGGACTTGGTCTCGACGAGCTCCGCGCGGCCGTCGCCGTCGCGCTCGAGCACGTCGACCTCTTGGAGCGAGCCCTGCCAGTCAGGCGCGTTCTCGATGTCCGCCGCGATCTCGAAGCAGCGCTCCACCGGCGCGTCGATCTCGACCGTCCGCTCGCCCTCGATCAGGCCCATTCCGTCCTCCCTCGTCGCTGGACGAGCCGGACGCTACAGGTAATCCATGGGGTCGACCGGGCGGCCGCCGATGCGGACCTCGAAGTGCAGGTGCGCTCCGAACGAGTGGCCCGTGTTGCCGACGTAGCCGATCACGTCGCCCTCGCTCACGCTGTCGCCGTCGGAGACGCCGAAACGGGACTGGTGCCCGTAGCAGGTGGAGACCGAGTCGCCGTGGTCGATGCAGGTGTAGAGGCCGTAGCCGCCGGTGACGGCCGCGAGGATCACGCGCCCGCTCGCTGCGGCGCGGATCGGCCGCCCCGTGGGAGCGGCGAGGTCGATGCCGGCGTGGAGGCGTCCCCAGCGCTGGCCGAACGGCGAGGTGAACTGCCCGTTGACCGGCCAGATCAGGCCGCCCGAGCCGCGGCGGATCGGATCGGCCTCCTCGCCTCCGCTTCGCATCTGGCGAATCGCCTCGCGCACCTCCTTGTCCGAGGGCGCGCCGGGCGCGACCCCGTCGTCGGGCGCGGCGCCGCCGCGCGAGCGTTGCTTGATCCGCTGCTCGATCGACGCGAGCTCGGTGTCGGTCACGTTGTCGGAGGGCTTCTTGTGCCGGTGCTCGGCCGCGTGCTCGTCGGCCGCGGCGCTCAGGTCCACGACGTCGCCGTGCCCGGCGGCCGGTGCGGGGGCGGGCGCCGAGTGCCGGGACGCGGCGCTGCCGCCGCCACCGGCGGCGACTGCCACGGCGGCGAGTGAGAGCAGGGCGAGCAGGCCCAGCACCGGGAGGGCGATGCGGCGCATCCCGGGCTGTATCGGCGCGTGGCCGCGACACATGAGCCGTTCCGCACTGTCGCGCGCCACTCGGGCTCCGATCCGATTTTTCCGGGTGAGGCCCGGGCAGCACAAGGGGCCCCACAGCCCCAACGGAGGAGAGGAGTCGGATGACCACATCGACTCAGACAGACGTGTACAGCTGGCGCGGCCGCACGGTCGTGGACCGCGACGGCGACAAGATCGGCAAGCTCGGCGAGATCTACCTCGACGAGCAGACGGGCCGCCCGGAGTGGCCGCTCGTGAACACCGGCATGTTCGGCTCGAAGTCGAGCTTCGTGCCGCTCGCCGGCGCGACCGAGGCCGACGGCGACGTGCGCCTGCACTTCGAGAAGGCGCAGGTGAAGGACGCGCCGAACGTGGACGAGGGCGAGCAGCTCTCGCGGGAGGAGGAGCAGAAGCTCTACTCGCACTACGGCCTCGACTACGGCGAGGCGCACTCGGAGGGCGGCCTGCCGGAGGGCGGGGCCGGCGGCGAGGCCGGCGGTCCCGGCCACGACACGAGCGGCCCGAACACCGACGACGCGATGACGCGCTCCGAGGAGGAGGTCGCGGTCGGCATCACGCAGCGCGAGAGCGGGCGCGTGCGGCTCAAGAAGTACGTCGTGACCGAGGAGGTCCAGCAGACCGTCCCGGTGCAGCGCGAGGAGGTTCGCATCGAGCGCGAGCCGGTCACCGAGGCGAACGCCGGCCAGGCGCTCGACGGCCCGGCGATCTCCGAGGAGGAGCACGAGGTCGTGCTGCACGAGGAGCAGCCGGTCGTGGAGAAGCAGACGGTTCCGAAGGAGCGAGTGCGGCTCGGCAAGGACACCGTCACGGACGAGCAGACCGTGTCGGAGGAGGTCCGCAAGGAGCGGATCGACGTGGAGGGCGACGGGCGCTAGCCCGCGTGAGCCGGGGAGGCGCGCGCCCGCCCGTGCGGCGCGCGCCTACCCTCGGCGCGTGCCTCTGACCGACAGCGAGCGGGCGCTCGCCGGTGCCGTGGCGGCCCGCCGCGACGACCTCGTGGCGCTGGCCGGCGAGCTGATCGCCTTCGACACCACCGCGGGCGACGAGCCGCGGCAGGAGGCGGCGCTGCAGGAGCACCTGCGCGACCGCCTCTCCGCGGCCGGCGCCGAGGTCGACCTCTGGGAGCCGGACGACGCGGTCGTGGCCGACAGCCGGCAGGTCCCGGCCGGCTTCAGCTTCCGCGGCAAGCCGCAGCTCGCGGCCACGTTCGCGGGGTCCGGCGAGGGCCCGGCGCTGCTCTTCAACGGGCACGTGGACGTGGTGTCCGCGGAGCCGCGCGACGAGTGGTCCACGGCGGACCCTTTCCGCGCCGAGCTGCGCGGCGGGCGGCTGATCGGCCGCGGCGCGTGCGACATGAAGGGCGGCGTGGCGGCGATGGTGATCGCCGCGGAGACGGTCGCCGCCGAGGCGCGGCTGGCCGGGCCGCTGACGGTCTGCACGGTGACCGACGAGGAGGGCACGGGCGCCGGGGGCATCGCGGCCGTGGCGCGCGGCGTGCGCGCGGACGCCGGCCTGATCCCCGAGCCGACCTCCTGGGACCCGTGGATAGCGGTGCGCGGCGACGTGATCCCGACGATCACGGTCGAGGGCCGCCTCGGCCACGCCGGCGTGGAGCATCCGGACTGGCGCGAGGGCGGGGCGGTGAACGCGATCGACAAGGCGCGCCTCGTGATGGACGAGCTGGCCGCCCTGCACGACGAGTGGCAGACCCGCGACGACCATCGCCACCCGCGCCTCTCCCCCGGCCACGCGATCCCGGTGAAGGTCGCGGCGGGCGACTGGGCGGTGAACGTGCCGGCGAGCTGCGCTGTCACCTACCACGTGGCCTACCTGCCGGGGCACGCCGACGCCGGCGGCTGGGGCACCGCGGTCGAGGCCGAGCTGGTCGAGCGCGTCGCGCGCGCGGCCGCGCGCGACCCGTGGCTCGCCGAGCACCCGCCGCGGATCGAGTGGTCGGTCGACATCCCGCCCGCCGAGGTGGACGAGGGCGAGCCGGTGGTTGCGCTCGCCCTCGCCGCGGGGGCCGACCTCGGCGTCCCCGGCCGCCCGGTCGGCTTCGACTCCTGGCACGACGGCGCGACGTTCACCCGCTTCGGGGGAACGCCGACCGTCGCGTGGGGCCCGCCGTCGATCGCGTCGGCCCACGCGGTGGACGAGTCGGTCGCCGTGGACGACCTGATCGCCTGCGCGCAGGCCTACGCGATCGCGGCGCTACGTCACTGCGGCGCTACGGGCTGACCAGCTCCCAGTTCCAGATGCAGTTCAGTCCCTCGCGCCGCTGTCCGACGCGGAGGATCGCGGTCTGCTCACCCTTGCCGGCCCGGATGTCCGAGTAGTGCGGCCCGTTCGCCGCGGTGGTCGACAGGCCGAGCCCGGTGCCGCCGCCGGAGGGCTCGACGTTGTAGGTGGTCGACTGCACCGCGGCTCCGTAGTTGAACCGGAACACGTCCGCGTCTCCGGCGGTCGTGTTGAAGTAGCGCACGTCGGCCGACGCGTTGTTGCACGAGAGCCGGAACTCCCCGACCGGGGTCTGGAAGGTCTTCACGACGTTGGTGCCGTCAGCCGCCGGCGCGGTCGTGCGGCCCGTGAGCTGCGTCCCGCCGCCCTGCACGAACGCGCTCGGAGGAAGCCCGCCCGCGAGCGTGTTGGCCACCTGCGCGACGTTCGCGTTCTGCGCGTTGTCGGCGAGCAGCGCCCGCGGCACGGCCTTCATCTTCTTCTCGTTGATCTCGCGGTGCGTGATCGTGGTCTTCTTGAGCTTGCTGCCGGTGATCGTGTTCTTCTTGATCAGGTTGCCGTGGATCTGCGTGGCGGCCCAGGCACCGCCGGTGCCCAGGGCGAAGACGAGCGCGAGCGTCGAGACGACGTTCGCGTAGCTGAGGCGTGGGCGCATCTCTCCTCCAGGGGGGTCGAGTGGGGGCGTGAACGTAACGAACCCGGGTACGGGAGGGGCCATACCCCGTGTCCCCCGCTTCGCCCGCCCCGTGCCCAAGCCGGGGCCATGATCCCGGATCGGTGACCGGTGGAGGCTGAGCACCCGCTGCTCGCGCTCGGAGCCGCTGTCGCGCTCGCGCTCACCCACCTCCTCGCGGGTCGGCTTGGCTCTCTCTCCGCGGTCCCGCGCAGCCGCTGGCTCTCCGCCGCCGGCGGCGTGTCGGTCGCGTACGTGTTCGTGCACCTGCTGCCGGAGCTGAGCGAGGCGCAGGACGCGGTGGCGGAGGAGGCGGAGGGCGTGCTGCCGTTCCTCGAGTCGCACGTGTACCTGCTGGCCCTCGCGGGGCTGTCGCTGTTCTACGGGGTGGAGATCGCCTCCCGGCGCTCGCGGGCCGCGAGCCGGGGCGGGGACGACGCGACGGGACCGGCCGCGTTCTGGCTCAGCATCGGCTCGTTCGCGACCTACAACGCGCTCATCGGCTACCTGCTGCTGCACCGCGAGGACCCGGGGTCCACGAGCCTGATCCTGTTCGCCGTCGCGATCGCCGTGCACTTCGTGGTGAACGACCACGGACTGCGCGCCCACCACAAGGCGGCCTACGACCGCATCGGGCGCTGGCTGCTGGCGGCAAGCGTGCTGGGTGGCTGGGTCGCCGGCCGGCTGACCGAGGTGTCCGACGCGGCGGTCGGGCTCCTGATCGCCTTCCTCGCCGGGGGCGTGGTGCTGAACGTGCTGAAGGAGGAGCTGCCCGAGGAGCGGCAGAGCCGCTTCGGCGCGTTCGTCCTCGGCGTGCTCGTCTACGCGGCCCTTCTCGAGGCGATCTGAGCTCGCCCCGGGGCCGCGCGGCCGGCTAGTTCTGGTCCACCTCGAACCTGAAGCCGCCCTTGTCGTCGGTCATCGTGATCGTGACGCCGAGCTTCTGGCCGCCCTCCTCCAGCTCGCAGCGGTAGGTCTCGCCCTCCTTCGCCTTCATGTCGTCCGGGCAGCTCACGTCCGCGCGGACCTTGCGCTGGTCGAAGATCGAGTCCGAGATCTTCTTCTCGGCGTCGTCGGTGTCGAGGGTCTTGTCGCCGCAGCCAGCGGCCACGAGGGCGCCGGCGGCGAGGACGGCGGCGAGGCCGCGGCGGAGGTGAATGGAGGTTGTCATCGGCCCCACCCTAGAGCGGCCTCCGGCAGAGTCGCTCAGGCCGAGCCGGCCGCGAGCGGCGCGAAATCGGGAGGGCGGCGCTCGACGAAGCTCGACACGCCCTCCACGAAGTCCGGCGCCTGCAGCGACTCCGCCATCAGCACGTTGGCGCGGCTGAGCGCCTGGTCGATCGGCAGCTCGAGGTCCTCGTACACCTGGCGCTTCATGGCGGCCATGCTCGACGGCGCGCAGTTGGCGGCGAGGTCGCGCGCGTAGGCGAGGGTCTCGTCGAGCAGCCGCTCCCCCGGCAGCGCGCGGTTCACGAGCCCGAGCCGCTCGGCCTCGTCGCCGAGCACCACCCGCGCCGAGAGCAGCAGGTCGAGCGCGTGGGCGTGGCCGACCAGCCGCGGGAGCAGCCACGACATCCCGTGCTCGGCCACCAGGCCGCGGCGCGCGAAGGCGGTCGTGATCTTGGCGTCGGCCGCCGCGAAGCGGATGTCGCACATCAGCGCCTGCACGAGCCCGATGCCGGCACACGGGCCGTTGATGGCCGCGATCACAGGCTTCGGGATGCCGAGCGGAAAGGTCTGCGGCCGCGTGTCCTGGGCCGCCGCTGCCGCCGCCTCCTCGAGCCCGCCGGCGCCGATGTCCTGCAGCGTGCCCATGTCGGCGCCCGCGCAGAAGCCGCGACCGGCGCCCGTCACGACGATCGCGCGCACGTCGTGACGCGACCCGCACTCGCCGAGCAGGTCGAAGTAGTCGCGCTGCATCTCCGCCGTCCACGCGTTCAGCCGCTCCGGCCGGTTCAGCGTGAGCAGCGCCACGCCGTCGTCGACACTGCTCTGGACCACTTCGCTCACTTCTCCCCCTTCGCCGGACGTCGCGGGGTAGCGTACGCGCCATGGAGGCCCGGCCCGCGGTCCGCCTGCGCCAGGCGGTGATGGTCGCCGCCGATCTCGAATCGGCCGCCGCGCGCCTGCGCGAGGAGCTCGGGCTCGGCGAGCCGTACGAGGATCCGGGCGTGGGCCTCTTCGGGCTGCGCAACGCCGTGTTCGCGCTCGGCGACTCGTTCCTCGAGATCGTGAGCCCGGTGCGCGAGGGCACGGCGGCCGGGCGCTACCTGGAGCGCCGGGGCGGCGACGGCGGCTACATGGTGATGTTCCAGGTCGACGACCTGGAGGGCGCCCGCGGGCGGGCCGCCGAGCTGGGCATCCGCCTGGTCTGGGAGATCGACCTGCCGGACATCGCGGCGAGCCACCTGCACCCCGCCGACACGCGCGGCGCGATCGTCTCGATCGACCGGCCGGTGCCGCCCGAGTCGTGGCGCTGGGGCGGGCCGGACTGGACCGGCCGCGGCGGCACCGGGGCCCCGGGACGCCTCGAGGGCGCGACCGTGGCGGTCACCGACCCCGCCGCGGTCGCCGAGCGCTGGGGCCGGGTGCTGGGGGCCGACCCGCGCGCGGCCTCGATCGAGTTCGCCGAGGCCGCGAGCGAGCCCGAGGAGGGACTCGTGGAGGTGAGCGTGGCACTGCCGCCGGAGGTCCGGCGCGACCGCGACGCGGTCGAGATCGCCGGCCTCCGGTTCAGGCTGCTCTAGGACCGCCGCCCAGCGGCTACGCCGCCTGCTGCGCGTACTCGCTCGGCCCCTGCTCGGCGGCGGCCGGGTCCATCCAGATGACCTCCCAGAGGTGGCCGTCGAGGTCGTGGAAGCTGCGGCCGTACATGAAGCCGTGGTCCATCGGCTCGTTGGCGGGCGAGGCGCCGGCCTCGAGCGCGGCGTCGGCGAGCGCGTCCACGCCCTGGCGGTCCTCGGCCGAGACGGCCACGATCGCGCCGGTGGTGACGGTCGGGTCGGCGACCGGCTTGGCCGTGAAGTCCTCGAAGCGCGAGTGCTCGAGCAGCATCACGTAGGCCTGCTCGCTGACGATCATGCAGGTGGCCGAGTCGTCGGTGAACTTCGGGTCGAACTCGAAGCCCAGCGCGCTGAAGAACCCGATCGAGGACTGGAGGTCCTTGACGGGGAGGTTGACGAAGATGAGTCGGGACTGGGGCATTTCTGATCCTCCTGTGGGGTGACGGTCTTGGCGCTTGAGACCGCGGGGGCGCCCGAAACTAATCGCCGGGTGGCGAAACCGCCGGTCGGCGTACTACCTTGCCGCCATGCCTGGAGCCAAACTGCGCGTGACCGGCGGCAACGCAGCCGGAAGTGTCATCGAGATCGCGGGCGAGCTGATCGTGGGCCGCTCCGCCGAGGGCGAGGGCCAGCTCGGGGGCGACCCGGAGCTCTCGCGCCGCCACGCGCGGATCTTCGCGGAGCCCGGCGGCGGCCTCGCCGTCGAGGACCTCGGGTCGACCAACGGCACCTACGTGAACGGCCAGCGCGTGACCGGCACGCAGCCGCTCCCGCCCGGCGCGACGCTGCGGTTGGGTCAGACGGACCTGGTCGTGGAGGCCGCCGAGGACGCAGCCGCCACGCAGCTCGGCGGCGCGGCTCCGACCGCGATCGGCGAGACCCCGGTCGTGCCACCGGTGCCGCCGGTGCCGCCGACCCCGCCGGGGCCGGCGGGGGGGCCGCCGGCCCCGCCCGTCCCGCCCGTCCCGCCCCTCCCGCCGGTCCCGCCCAGCCCGGCCATGGCTCCTCCCCCACCGCCGCAGGCGGCACCCCCTCCCCCGCCCGCCTATCCCGCGGCCGCGCCGGCTCCGGCCGCGCCGGCTCCGCCTCCAGCCGCGCCGGGCTACCCGGGCGCCCCGGCCCCGGCCGGCTCCGGCGGCGGCAACCGCGGCCGGCTGATCGTGGCCGCGATCGTCGGGCTCCTCGTGATCGGCGGCGCCATCGCCGCCGTGATCCTCCTCACCGGCGGCGAGGACGAGAAGAAGAAGGCCGACCTGCCGGTCGAGGGTCCGCCGGCGCTCGTCTCCGCCGCCAAGGCCGCCGAGTGCACGGCCGTGACCGAGCCGAGCGAGGGTGCCGACCACGTCGGGGTCCCGCCGCGCTACAAGTCGAACCCGCCGCACTCGGGCGACCACACGCTGGCGGCCGCGAGCGATGGGCGCTACCAGAAGGCGCCGCCGATCGGCGAGCTCGTACACGCGCTCGAGCACGGCCGGATCGTCATGTGGCACAAGCCCGGCGACAAGGAGGTCGCCGACGAGCTCCTGAAGATCGGCAACGCCGACCCCGAGCACATGATCCTCACGCCGAACCAGACCGGCATGGAGTTCCAGGTGGCGGCCACGGCCTGGACCCACCTGCTCGGCTGCCCGGAGTGGAACGACAAGGTGCCCGCGGCGATCGAGGCGTTCCGCGACGCGTACCGCGACAAGGGTCCCGAGCTCGTCCCCTAGACCGGTGGCGCTCGCCGACAAGCAGGCGCAGAGGCGGGCCGCCGCGCTCGCGCCGCACCTCGAGCCGGGCGAGACGCTGCGCGGCTCGTTCCTGGGTCAGACGCCGGTCCCGCCGTGGGTGTTCTTCCTGGTCGCGCCCTACGTCTTCATCTTCTTCCAGAAGTACCGGACGGTCGCGCTGACCGACCGCAACGTCTACGTCATGGAGAACGCGTTCCTGCGCACGTACACCTTCAAGCGCGTGGCGCACAAGGCTCCGCTCGGCTCCGCCCGGATCGAGACCGGCGGCACGTGGCTGCGGATCGACGGCGGGCCGAAGCTCTGGGTGCCGCCGTTCGGGCCGATCAAGCGCGGGTACACCGAGCTGCGCGCGGCCCTGCCCGCAGCGGCCTGACGCCGCCGCGCCCCTCTGGACCGCCGTCCCGACGATCGTGATCCCTTTTGGGGCCCCTGACCCCCTCAAGGGATCACGATCGCGCGAAGTCGAGCACCCGCTCGACGAACTCGTCCGTCGCGGTGTCCATCGCCGAGTGGGCGTGGCCGTCGAAGACCGCGACCTCGCTCTTCGTCAGCGTCTCGGCGAGCGCGCGGCTCGGCTCGGTGAGGAAGGCCGGGCTCGCGCCGCCGACCAGCAGGAGGGTCGGGACGTCGACCCCCGCGAAGCGCTCGCGGATGCCGCCCTCGAGCTCGTTGACCGCGCGCAGCTCGCGCGGGATCGTGTGTGCCGCCGCCACGCGCGCCGCCCAGGTCGCCTGGCCGCGCATCGTCTCGATGTGCGACTCGGGCACGCGCGGGACCTCGCGCATGAACGTGGCCAGCAGCTCGTCGCGGTCGCCGGCGGCGAGCAGCGTCTCGAGCCGCGCCACCACCCCGGGGTCGTAGATCTCGAGGCCCACGGGGAACGGCGGCTCGTACAGCACGAGCGCCGCCAGGTTGCCCATGAGGCCCGCCGCCTCCAGCGCGACCACCGCGCCGTAGGAGTGGCCGAGCACCACGGCGGGCTCGCCCAGCGCGTCGACGTACGCGGCCACGTCCTCGTACTCGCGCGCGATCGAGTACGCGCCGGCGTCGCCGCTCAGGCCGCGCCCGCGGCGGTCGATCGCGTGCACCTCGAAGCGCTCGGCGAGCTGCTCGCGGATCGGGGCCCAGCGAGTGCCGTCGGCTGCGCTGCCGTGCACGAGGACGAAGGGCGAGCCGGCGCCGGTCACACGGGCGCCGATCGCGGTGCCGTCGGCTGAGACGACGTGGTGTGCGGTGAGGGTGGCGGTCATCGGGGCTCCGATCTCCGGGAGTTGGGTCGCAGCCACCCTCGCGCCCGCGCGTCTCGCGACCGTCATCGCAGCGTCTTCGGGCACTCGACGCGGTGCAGACGCCCGTGAGACGGCCATGGCGGACGCTGCCCTCGATCTCGATCCAGGAGGCATCACCAATGGCACTCGCAACCCACATCAAGCTGTCCGTAGCCGCACTGGCCTGCGCCGTCGCGCTCGCCTGCGCGGCGGCCGCACCCGCGGACGCGGCCATCACCGCGGCGGTCGCCAACGGCACCCTGACCGTCACCGGCGACAGCGCCGCCGATTCGGTGCAGCTCAAGCTCGCCACCGGCGCGCCGGGCACGCTGCAGGTCGTCTTCTTCGGCCAGGTGCACAGCTCCCACGACCGCTCGCGGTTCACGCGGATCGTGCTCCGCGGCGGGAAGGGCGGCGACCGGCTGATCGTCGACGACAAGAGCGGCGCGTTCACCCACCAGGAGCAGACCACCATCGAGGGCGGCGACGACAGCGACGACCTCGGCGGCGGCGCCGGCGGCGAGGTGATCGACGGCGGCTCGGGCGACGATTCCATCGACGGCGAGGGCTTCGGCTCGACCACGGGGATCCCCGACACGGTGGACGTACTGCGCGGCGGCGCCGGCGACGACCGCTTCGACTGGAGCCCCGACCAGGGCAGGGAGCTGATCGACGGCGGTCCCGACCAGGACAGCGTCCGCGCGATCACGAGCCGCGACGACGAGGCGCTGAGCCTCGGGCTCAGCGAGTCCCTCCTGGTCGTGACGCGTACGTCCACCGGTTCCGCCGAGCCCGGCGAAACCGCGTTCGCGATCGACCCGTCGACCGAGAAGCTGGATCTCGAGACCAGGAATGGAAACGACACGATCGAGGTCCGGAGCAACCTGCCCTCCACGATCGCGCTCGAGCTCGACGGCGGCCGCGGCACCGACACGATCACCGGCGGCGAGGCCGGCGAGACCATCACCGGCGGCGAGGACGCCGACGTGCTGCGCGGCGCGGGCGGAGACGACTCGATCGCCGGCAACGAGGGCGACGACGAGCTGCACGGCGACGCGGGCACCGACTCGCTCGACGGCGGCGCCGGAATCGACCGCTTCTCCTGCGGCGGCTTCGGCGACCGGCTGGTGTTCGAGCAGGGCGTGGACGTGGTCGGCGAGGACTGCCTCGACCCGGCGGCGCAGCCACAGCCCGCGCCGCAGCCGCAGCCCGAGCCCCAGCCGCAGCCGGTTGCGCCCGCACCGGTCGCGCCCGTGGCCGCGTTCGCCAAGCCGAAGGTGCGCGGCACGCTGAAGGCGCTCACCGTCAGCGTCCGGAACAGCGGCGCCGTGGCTCTCGAGCTGCGCGTCGGCGCGACCGAGAGGGCCGGCGGGCGCAGCTTCCGCTACGCGAAGCGGACCGTGCGCGTGGCCCCCGGAGCGACCGCCAAGGTCGTGCTGAGGACGCCCGCCGCGCTGCGGCGGCTCCTGGCCCGGGCGGCGGCGCGCAGGGCGGTGGTGCGCCGGCCCACGATCACCGTGGCCGACCGCGCCGCGGGCGCCGGCACGGCCACCCTGAGGGCGCGCGTGGCCCTGAAGCGCGTGCGCTAGACGGTCATCCCCAGGCGCTCCATCTCGTGGCGCGCCTGGTCGATCTCGCGCGAGGCGCTGCGGGCCTCCCCCCTCTCCCGCAGCGCCTCGCCGAGCCGCAGGCGGCTCAGCGCCGCGCGCGGCCGGGCCCCGATCCGCTCGCACAGCTCGAGCGTCTGGCGGAAGCGCTCGGCGGCGAGGTCGTGCTCGCCGAGCACACCGTGCAGGCGACCGAGGTAGTAGGCCACCGGTCCCTCCGTTCCGATCCCGCGGCCCATCACCGCGCACAGCTCCGCGTGGTCGCCGAGGACCTCGAGGAGCTGGCGCGCCACGCGCGTGTCGCCGATCAGCGCGCACGCTTCCGCCGCGTCGCAGACGATGTGCCAGTTGGCGTCGAGCGGCACCAGGGCGAGCGGGTGCGTGAGCAACTCGTCGAACGTGGCCCGCGCCTCCTCCTCGCGCCCGGTCTGCGCCTCGATGATCGCGAGCCCCGCCAGCCACGAGGCGCGGCCGGCCGGCGACTCCCGCGAGGCGCGGATGACCCCCTCGTGATCGACGTCGCCGAAGCGCAGCTGCTCGAAGAGGCGCAGGTAGTCCTGGATGTGGCGGTACACCGGGGCGTTCGGGTCCTGCGCCTCGACGCCCAGCTCGTACGCCTCGACCGTCAGCTCCTCCGCCCGGTCGAACTCGCCGCGGAGGATCGCGAGCGCCGAGCGCCAGAGCGGCACGTACCAGGAGAAGCGCGGCACGCGCAGGCGCTCCGCCTCCGCCGCGTAGGCGGCGGCCTCGCGCTCGGCCTCCGCGATCCGGCCGAGCTCGAACAGGTCGATGAAGCGCCAGTTGCGCGCCTGCATCGCCGCGATCGGCTCGCCCGCCGCGCGCGCCACCTCGAACATCTCGTTCGCCACGTCGAGGCGCTCGTAGGCGCCCTCCGCGCTCCACAGCGCGGCGTGGCGCGCGCTGAGCGTCTCCGCCAGCGCCACCGCGTCGCCGCTCGCGCGCGCCAGGTCGACGGCCTCCGCGCTCAGCTCCACCGAGCGCAGGCGGTCGTCGTAGTAGGTCTCGAGCGCGAGGCCGGCCATGAGGCGAGCGCGCAGCGGCCCGTCGACCGCGTCGCCGGCGGCGAGCGACTCCTCCACCAGCGCGACCGCGCGCGGATCCGGCTGCACGATCGCGACGCCGACCCCGCGGTACCCGAGCGCGGTGCGCGCCAGCAGCTCGGCGTCGCCCGCCGCGCGGGCCAGCTCGGCGGCGGCCATGCACGCATCCCGCGCGTCCTCGCGCCGCCCGCCGCGGTCGAGCGCGCCGGCGGCGCCCAGCAGCAGGCGCGCCCGCTGCTCCGGCGCGAGCGCGTCGAGCCGCTCCGCGGCCCGCGAGTACAGGCCCGCCGCCTCCTCGTAGGCGAGCGCGTCCATGGCCTGGCGCGCGGCGCGCTCGACCCACCCGGCGGTGGAGGCCGAGTCGCAGAGCGGCGCCGCCGCGAGCAGGTGGTTGGCCACGGCGCCCGGCTGCCCGCCGCGCTCGGCCAGCGCGTCGCCCACCGCCGCGTGCAGCCGCGCCCGGCGCGCGCCGCTCATCCCGTGGTAGAGCGCGTCCGCCACCAGAACGTGGCCGAAGGCGTAGCGCCCGGGCACGCCGGGCAGCTCCCGCACGAGCCGCGCGTCCACGGCGGCCTCGATCGCGGCGAGCACCGCGTCGGCGCCCAGGTCGCACACCGCCTCGACGGTCGCGATGTCGAACTGCTGGCCCACCACCGCCGCCGAGCGCAGGACCACGGTCGCGTCCTCGCCGAGCCGCGCCAGCCGCTGCTCGATCACGTCGCGCACGACGGCCGGTATGTCGCCGGCGTCGAGGGCTCCGGTGCCCCGCTCGATCAGGTGCCGGATCGTCTCGACCACGAACAGCGCGTTGCCGCCCGTCCGCTGGTGGACGGCGCGCGCCACGCTCGGGTCGAGCGCCTCCGGCGCGCCGGCGACCAGCTCCGCGACCGCGTCCTCGCTGAGCGCGCGCAGCCCGAGGATCGCGACCTCCTCCCGGCGGCGCATGTCGGCGAGGGCGGCGGCGAGGTGGTGGCCGGGACCCTCCAGCGCGATCTTCGTGTCGCGGTAGGTGCCGAGGATCAGCAGCCGTGCGCCGGTCAGGCGCCGGGCGACGTGCTGCAGGAGCGCGATCGTGGGCGCGTCGGCCCAGTGCAGGTCGTCGAGCACGAGCAGCATCGGCCGCTCGGCGCTGTTGGCGCGGAGCGCGGCGCGGATCGCCTCGAACAGCCGGAAGCGCGCGAGCTCCGGCTCGTCGGCGGCCGCCGGGGTGGCGGGGGCGGCGAGGTCGCGCGAGTGCTGCGGCAGGATCCGGGCGAGCTCGCCGCGGTGCGGGTCGGGGACCATCGCCTCGAGCGGCAGGCCGGCGTCCTCGAGCGAGCGGTCGATCGCCTCCATGAAGGGCTGGTACGGGCCCGGGGGCTCCTCGTCGCAGCGGCCGTAGAGCACGAGGCCGCCCTCGTCGTGCACCCGCCGGGCCAGCTCGGCCGCGCAGCGCGTCTTGCCGATTCCGGGCTCGCCGCCCAGCAGCACCATGCCCGGGCGGCCGTCCGCCGCCGCGCGCCAGACGCGGTCGATCTCCGCCAGCTCGGCCTCGCGGCCGACGAGCGGGGCCGAGGCGACCGCGGCGAGCGCCCCCGGAAGCGGCAGCTCGACCGTCTCGGCGCTGGCTCGGGGGCGGCGCGGCTCGGCCGGCGGGTGCGGCTCGGCCGGCGGGGACGGCTCGGCCCCGGCGGGCGGCTCGGCCCCCGCGGGCGGCTCCGCCACCGCGCGCCCCTCCGGCGCCGGCCCGTCGTCCGCGAGGATCCTCTCGACCAGCGCCCGCGTGTCCGCCGACGGCACCACTCCCAGCTCCTCCGACAGGCGGCGGCGCAGGTCGTCCGCCGCCCGCAGCGCGCTGGCGCGGTCGCCGGCCGCCGCGTGGAGGCGGATCAGGTCGCGCTGCGCGGTCTCCGACAGCGGCTCGAGCCGCGCCCGCTCGCGCGCCCACCCGAGCGCGCGCGCCACGTCCCCGTCCGCCTCGGCCGCGGCCACCTGCCGCGCGCAGCTCTCCGCCACCTCGGCGGCGAGCCGCTCGCGCGCCTCGATCACCCACTCGTCGTCGAGCTCCGGCAGCAGCGTCTCCGGCACCACGGCGGCGGCGGCCTCCAGCTCGCCGTCACCCGCCCGTGCGCACAGCTCCAGCACGTCGACCGACACCTCGCCCGCGGTCAGCCCCGCCTCGTCGCGGCTCGTGACGAGCGCGCCCGCCGCGCCGTCGCCCAGCGCGCGCCTGATCGACCAGAGCGCCTGGCGGACCCCCTGCCGCGCGGCCTCCTCGGGAGCGTCTGGCCGGAGCGTGCCGGCGAGCCGCGAGCGGCCGTGCGGGCCCGGGTTGAGGGCGAGCCAGGCGAGCAGCGTCCTGCCGGGACGGCCCTCCGGGGGCGGGATCGCCCGCCCATCGGCCTTCAGGCCGATCCCGCCGAGCAGCCGGATCTCGAGCACGCGCAGAGCCTAAACCGGCCGCCCGGGCGGCGAAAGACGCTGGAGAGACGCTGCCGCAACGCACGCACGCGATGGTGGCCGAGCACAAGCACCCCCGGCGAGAGGAGCAGCAAGATGTGTTCGAGCGCGGTAGCCCACCAGGTCGAGTCCTCAAGCGGCGCGACCCAGGCGGAGGCGATGATGGAGCGGGTCTTCGAGGCCTGCATCGCGGCGATGGACGTGGCCACGGTCCACGTCGGCCGCAAGCTCGGCCTCTACGAGGCCCTCCGCGACCACGGCCCGCTGACCTCGGTCGAGCTGGCCGAGCGGACCGGCACCGACGAGCGCTACGCGCGCGAGTGGCTCGAGCACCAGGCGGTCGGCTCGTTCATCGAGGTCGACGACGTGGCCGCCGAGGCGCAGAGACGGCGCTACTCGATCCCGGCCGGGCACGCCGAGGCGCTGCTCGACCACACGAGCCCCGCCTCGATCGGCCCGTTCGCCCAGTACGTGGTCGGCCAGACGATGTCGATCGACCGCGTGATCGACGCGTTCCGCACCGGCGACGGCGTGCCGTGGGACGCCTACCCCGAGTGCCGCCTCGGGCAGGCCGAGGTGAACCGCGCGATGTTCACGCACGAGATCGGCTCGTGGATCGAGGCGCTGCCCGAGGTGCACCGCTCGTTCGAGGCGCACGGCGGCCGGGTGGCCGACGTGGCCTGCGGCGGCGGCTGGTCCTCGATCGAGCTCGCCCGCACGTACCCGAAGGTGAGCGTCGACGGCTACGACCTCGACGCCCCCTCGATCGAGCTGGCCGAGCGCAACCTCGCGGGCAGCGGCGTCGAGGACCGCGTGCGCTTCCACGCGCGCGACGGCGCGGAGGCCTCCGAGGACGCCGAGGGCTACGACCTCGTCACGATCTTCGAGGCCGTGCACGACATGTCGAACCCGGTCGAGGTCCTGGCGTCGGTCCGGCGGATGCTGGCGCCGGGCGGCGTGGTGCTCGTGGCCGACGAGGGCGTGGCCGAGGAGTTCACGGCACCGGGCGACGACACGGAGCGGCTGATGTACGGCTTCAGCGTGCTCTCGTGCCTGCCGGTGGGCCGCGCGGACGACCCCTCGGCCGCGACCGGCACCCCGATGCGCCCGTCGACCCTCGCCGCCTACGCGGACGAGGCCGGCTTCGCGCGCGTGGACGTCCTGGACGTGGACAACGAGCTCTGGCGCTTCTACCGGCTGACGCCCTGACGCGCCAGCCGGATTGGATTCACGCCATCTTCGGCCCGGCACGTCCCGCCAACTACTTCCTGCACCTCCTGCTCGCAGCGGGCCTGGTGGTGGGCGGCGCAGTGGCGTACAACGCCGGCGAGAGCAAGGGCGACACGCCCGTGTACGCGCTGGGCATCGCCGCAGGCGTGCTCGGGCTGCTCGGGGCCTGGGCCCTGCTGCGGCGCGTCCACCCGCCGCGGCTGTACGGGGTCTCGCTCGAGGTCGAGCCCGAGCGGGCCGAGCCGGGCCAGGAGCTGGCGGTGCGCGTGGAGCTGAAGCGCGCGGGCGCCGGCGAGGGCGTGCGGGTGGGCCTCGTGGGCACGTCGGTCAAGCCCGTGAGCTACGTCGACCACCGCGGCGTGCAGCAGACCATCGAGCGGACCGAGGTGCTCCACGAGCACTGGCGCGACCTGCCGGCGGACGGGCCGGTGCCGGACCTCCGCTTCGTCGTGCCCGCCTACGCCCGCCCCACGGGCGGGAAGGGCTCCCGCGGGCGCGTGTCGTGGGCGGTGGTCGCGCACCGGCCGGCCCGCTGGCGCTTCGATCGCCGCCTCAGGCGCGCGGTCGAGGTCACGCGCTAGCGCGCCGCGCCACCGTCGATCTGGAAACATCCGCTCCGTGAGCCGCTTCTCCGCCGACCGGCCGCTGGGCGTGGCCCCCGCGACGGCGCTCGACTACCGCGAGCTGGCACGGCGCCGGCTGCCCCGCCAGCTCTTCGACTACATCGACGGCGGCGCCTACGAGGAGGCGACGCTGCGCGCGAACGTCGCCGACCTCGAGCGCGTGCTGCTGCGGCAGGTGGTGATGCGCGACGTGAGCGTGCGCGACACCGAGGTCGAGGTGCTCGGCCAGCGCCTGAAGCTGCCCGTGGTGCTGGCGCCCGTCGGCCTGGGCGGGATGTTCGCGCCGCGCGCCGAGGTGCTGGCCGCGCGGGCCGCCGAGGCGGCGGGCGTGCCGTTCGTCGAGTCGACCGTGTCGATCTGCTCCATCGAGGAGGTGGCGAAGGCGACGAGCGTGCCGCCGTGGTTCCAGCTCTACGTGATGCGCGATCGCGACTACGCGCAGGACCTCATGGCCCGCGCCACCGCGGTCGGGTCACCCGTGCTGATGCTGACGATCGACCTCGCCGTGATCGGCGCGCGCCACCGCGACACGCGCAACGCGCTCACCGGCGAGCCCGGCCCCTACGCCAAGGCGCGCCGCGCGCTCGACCTCGTGTCGCACCCGCGCTGGATCCGGGAGGTCGCGGTGGGCGGCAAGCCGCTCACGTTCGGCAACCTCGAGAAGGCCGTCCCCGGCGCCAGCTCGCCGAGCGCCTTCCGCGACTGGGTCGACTCGCAGTTCGACCCGAGCGTGACCTGGGACGACCTCGCCTGGGTGCGCGAGAACTGGAGCGGCCGGCTCGTGGTGAAGGGCGTGCTCGACGCCGAGGACGCCCGGCGGGCGGTCGACGCCGGCGTGGACGGCGTGGTCGTCTCGAACCACGGCGGGCGCCAGCTCGAC
Organism: Thermoleophilaceae bacterium; assembly: GCA_036386455.1. Classification (GTDB taxonomy): domain Bacteria; phylum Actinomycetota; class Thermoleophilia; order Solirubrobacterales; family Thermoleophilaceae; genus AC-37. Next base: position 8,933 of record DASVVS010000025.1, on the reverse strand, counting down.
TCGGTGCCGTCGACCGCACGCGCGCTGCCGGACGTCGTGGACGCGGTCGGCGACGAGGTGGAGGTGCTGGCCGACGGCGGCGTGCGCACCGGGCTCGACGTGGCGAAGATGGTGGCGATGGGCGCCCGCGCCGTGCTGATCGGCCGCGCCTGGGCGTGGGCGGTGACCGCCCGCGGCGAGGCCGGCGTGCGCCACGTGCTGGGCGTGATGAAGGCCGACCTCGACACGGCGCTCGGCCTGACCGGCCAGACCTCTGTCGCGGACCTGGACCGCTCGGCGCTGTACCGCGGCGGCGAGCCGGTGGACGCCGCGCCGCCGGCCTAGCGCCTCAGAGGCCGGGCGCTCTCCGCCCGGCCGCGCGCCGCCCGGGCCCTACTTCTTGCTCGGCCGGTTGACCTTCTCGCAGCTCTTGACCTTGTCGTTGCGGTCGACCGTGGCCGTGTCCTTGCTGCCCGAGCCGCAGTCCACGGTCTCCTTCTTGCCGTTGCGCGCGCTGACCGTGTCGTTGCCGGCGCCGGCCTTGTACTTGTTCGTGTCCTTGCCGCCGGCGAGCTTGTCGTTGCCCTTGCCGCCGTCGAGGGAGTCCTTGCCGGAGCCGCCGTCGAGCGAGTCGTTGCCGTCGCCGCCGAACAGCTTGTCCTTGCCGGCGCCGCCCTTCAGCTTGTCCTTGCCCCCGGCGCCGTAGAGCGAGTCGTTGCCGTCGCCGCCGTCGAGGGTGTCGCTGCCGTCGGTGCCGGCCTGGGCTCCGAAGACGGTCTTGGCCTTGTCGTTGCAGGCGTCGCCCCAGAGCGTGTCGTTGCCGGCCAGGCCGTTCAGCTTGTCGCTGCCGCCGAGGCCGCAGATGACCTCGCCGAGCGCGCTGCCGTTGATCGTGTCGTTGCCCGCGGTGGACGGCTTCAGGTGCTGCGTGCCGTCGAGCGGGAAGAAGTCCTGCGCGTCCGGCACGCCGTCGTTGTCGTCGTCGGGATCGGCCGGATCGGGGTTGCCGTCACCGTCCGCGTCGGCCGGGCAGCCGTTGCGCGGGTTGCGCGGCGCGGAGACGTCCGAGTCGTTCGGGCACGCGTCGACCGAGTTCGAAACGCCGTCGCCGTCCGCGTCGGGGCAGGACCCGGCCTGCACGCTCGCCTCGGTCGGGCACGAGTCCTGGGTCTCGTCGCCGAAGCCGTCGCCGTCGCCGTCCGGCTCGATCACGGCGCTGACGCCGAGGCGGCGCGAGAGGATCGCCCCGCAGACGAAGCTGCTGTTGCTCGCGCCCACCGCCGGAGGGCCGTTGGAGACGCAGATCTCGTCGGCGGTGCTGGCCGTCTCGCCGCAGCTGACGCCGTTGCCGCCGTTGGCGGTCAGGCCGAGCACGTCGCCGGCCTCGATCCGGAGGCCGGGCGCCTCGCCGAACGTGTTCAGCGTGTTGGCCTTGACCTGCCCCGGGTTGCTGCCCGCGACCTTCGCCGAGCTCTCCGAGCGCGCGAACCAGGTCTGCGCGTTCGCGCCGGCTCGGTAGACCCGGAGCCTGATGTTCGGCGGGTTGTTGACCGCGTGGTAGCTCCAGGAGACGATCACGCCGGTCGTGGTGGCCTGGTAGCCCGGCGGCCCGCTCGTCGAGCGCTGGACCAGGGCCTGGTTGCTGCTGCAGCCCTCGGTGGTGAACGTCTGGCCGAGGGTCTCGGCCGCCTGGACCGGCGCCGCCCCGAGCGCGGCCACGGCGCCGCACGCGGCCACGGCCAGCCCTGCGCGTCCCGCCCGAAAGCGCCTCACAGGACGCAGGTTACGCGCCAGGAGCCGGCGGAGCAAGTGCCGCCGGGCCGCGCGCGATCATGGAGGCGATGCAGCCCGCCACGCTCGACTCGCCCTTCTCCGCCGAGGTAACGGTCCGCCACCGCCGCTATGCGAGCGACGACGGCAGCTTCGCGGTGGTCGAGTGCACCACGCCGGACGGGCCCGTCACGCTCGTCGGCCCGATCGCCCACCTCGAGGCGAGCGAGCGCGCGCAGGTCAGCGGGCGCTGGACGCGCTCGCAGTTCGGCGAGCAGGTCCGGGTCGAGACCGCCTTTCCGCTGGCGCCGTCCGGCGACGCCGCGGTCGCCGCCTACCTGCGGAAGGTGCGCCACGTCGGGGAGCGGACTGCCGCACGCCTGCTCGACCGGTACGGCGAGGGCGCCCTCGACGCCATCGACCGCGACCCGCCGGCGGCCTTTCGCGAGGCCGGGCTATCCGCCCGCCGCAGCCGCGAGGCCGCGGCGTCCTGGGACGCCCTGCGCGCCACCCGCGAGCTGCACCTCCTGCTCGCTCCGCAGGGCCTCGCCTACCTCGCCGCACGCGTGCACAAGCACTATGGCGACGGCGCCCACCGGATCGTTCGCGCCGAGCCGTACGAGCTCACGAGCGTGTTCGGGGTCGGCTTCCCGATCGCGGACCGCGTCGCGCGCGGGCTCGGGATCGAGCCGGACAGCCCGGCCCGCCTGCGCGCGGCGCTCCTCCACGCGCTGGCCGAGGCCGAGAAGAACGGCAGCACCTGCCTCCCGAGCGGCAACCTGCTGCGCGAGGCGCGGCGCCACCTCGGATCCGACCTCGCGGACCCGGAGCTGATCGAGGACGCCGCCGCCGACGGCGACGTGGTGGTGCTGGAGGGCGGTTGGGTGTACCGCCGCGAGATCGCGGAGCTGGAGGAGGAGCTGGCCGAGCGGGTCGGCGAGCTGCTCGCCACCGAGCCGGCCGAGCCGCTCCCGCGCGCGGTCGCGCGCGAAGCCGAGGGCGCCACGGGCCTGGACCTCACGACCGCCCAGCGTGCCGCGGTCCGTGCGGCGTTCGAGCACCGCCTCTCGATCATCACCGGCGGTCCGGGGACCGGCAAGACCGCCACGATCCGGGAGATCGTCCGCCTGGCCGAGCGCGGGCGGCTGCGGCTGATCCTGGCCGCGCCCACCGGCCGCGCCGCGGTGCGGATGACGGAGGCCACCGGCTTCGACGCCTCGACCGTCCACTCGGTGCTCGGCTGGGTGCCGGACGTGGGCCCGACCCGCGACGAGGACTCGCCGCTCGAGTGCGACCTCGTGGTGGTCGACGAGTCGTCGATGGCGAACCTGGAGCTGCTCGTGACCCTGCTGCGGGCGATCGACACGGGCACGAACGTGGTGCTCGTGGGCGACGCCGACCAGCTCGCCCCGGTGGGAGCGGGCAAGCCGTTCGCCGACCTCGTGGCCGGCGACTCGGTCCCGACCTCGACGCTCGACCACATCTTCCGCCAGGCGGCGGGCAGCATGATCGTGCAGGGCGCGCACGCCGTCCGCGCCGGGCGGGCGCCGTCGTTCGCGCCGGCGGAGGGCATGAAGCGCGACCTGTTCCTCGTGGAGCACGCCGACCCGGTGGAGGCCCGCGAGGCGATCGTCGACCTCGTGGCGCAGCGGCTTCCGTCGCACTTCGAGGTGGACCCGGTCGAGGGGATCCAGGTGTTCACGCCGATCCACCGCGGCGAGCTCGGGACCATGGCGCTCAACGGCGCGCTGCGCGACGCCCTGAACCCGGACGGCGAGAAGGCGCTCGGCGGGTTCCGGCTCGGCGACAAGCTGATGCTCACCGGCCGCAACCTCCACGACCTCGGCCTGATGAACGGCACCGTGCTCCGGCTGCTGGAGACGCACACGGACGAGGACGGAGGCGGCACGCTGACGGTCCGGTCGGGCGACGCGATCTTCGAGATCTCGGACGAGGAGCTCGACCGTCTCCGGCTCGCCTACGCCTGCTCCGTCCACAAGGGCCAGGGCATCGAGCTGCCGGTGGCCGTCGTGGTCGCCCACCCGCGGGCGGGCGGCTGGTTCCTCCGCCGCGAGATGCTCTACACGGCGATCACGCGCGCGACCAAGGCCACCGTGATCGTGGGCGAGCGCGCGGCGGTCGCGCGCGCCGCGGCCACGGTCGACGCGCGGCACAGCCGCTTCGCCTGGCGGCTCGCGGCGCAGGCGGGCCTTACGGAGGCTTAACCCGCCGCTTGCCGGCGCCGAACCACCCCGCTGCCAGGATCGCCGCCATGAAGAAAATCATCTCCCTCACCGCACTCCTCGCCCTGCTCGCCGTCCCCGCCTCCAGCACCGGGAAGGACGGCGACGGCCGCGTGGTCCGGTCCGGCGACTGCACCGGCGCCTCCAACTGGAAGCTCAAGGCCAAGCCCGACGACGGCCGGCTCGAGGTCGAGTTCGAGGTCGACCAGAACCGCAACGACGTCGAGTGGCACGTGAAGCTCAAGCGAAACGGCAAGACGGTCGTGAGCACGAAGCGCCGCACGCGCGCGCCGAGCGGCTCCCTCTCGGTCGAGAAGCGGATCGCCAACCCCGCCGGGACCGACAAGATCTCCGCCACCGCCACGCGCGACGGCGAGACCTGCCGCGGCTCGCTGTCGGTCTAGGCGGCGGACGCGGCGACGGTCTCGCGGGCGAGCCAGCGCAGCGCCTCGCGACGCGCGGAGGTCTCCTCGGCGGGCACGCCCAGCCAGCTCCGGACGTGCCCGAAGAACGCCAGCAGGTCGGCGGACCAGACCGACGGGTTGTCGAAGCCCCCGGCCGACGAGTAGCGGTGCGGCAGGTAGCCGCCTCCGCAGGTGTCGCGCTCGGGGCAGCTCCGGCACCCGCGCGGCAGGGACGTCCCCTCGAAGACCGTCGAGCGCAGGAAGCCGCTCACCGCCGCTATGCCGGCGAAGTCGTCGGTGAGCACGTTGAGCCCGGTCGTGGGCACCTCGGCGCCGCAGACGCCGAGCACGTCCAGCGCCTCGACGGCACCGTCGGCCTGGATGAACACGAACGGCAGCCGCCCGTTGCCGAGCACGTCCTGGTCGGTCTCGGCGCCCATCACGAGGCGGATCACGCTCCAGAACAGGGGGACCATGACCTTGGGCGGCCACGATCGCGACCAGTCGTCGAAGACCGGGCGGAGGAAGTCCCAGCAGGGTGTCGGACCGTACGTCGCGCGGACCTCGTCGAAGGAGTCGTGCGTGAAGTCCGGGAAGAGGTAGTTGATTCCCGACGGGCGCAGGCCGAGCAGGTGCCGGTGCGCGGCGAGGCCGTCGCCGCCCAGCTGGATGACGGACAGGATGCTGAAGGGCACTCCGGCGTCGCTCAGCGCCGCGAGGCCCTGGCGGACGCGTTCGTACGAGCCCCTGCCGCCGTGGTCCACCCGATGCGCGTCGTGCACGGACTCGGACCCGTCGACGCTCACGCCCACCTCCACGTCGTTCGCCGCGATCACCTCCGCCCACTCCGCGTCGAGAAGCGTGCCGTTGGTCTGCAGGACCAGCCGGACCTCCACGCGGTCGCCGAGCCCGCTGCGGAGCCGCTCGCACCTGTCGGCGAACCGCCGCGGGCCGATCAGGCAGGGCTCGCCGCCGTGGAACGAGATCTTGACCGCCGGCTGCTCCGAGGTCTCGCAGTAACGGCGGATCCTGGCCACGCTCGCGTCGAACACGTCGTCGGCCATGAAGACCGGGCGCTCACGCCAGCTCTCGTTGCCCTTGTTGTAGACGTAGCAGTACGAGCAGTTGAGGTTGCAGCGCGACGCCGTCTTCAGGACGAACTGCAGGGGCGGGCGCGCTACTCGGGCTTCTCCGTCGGCGCCATGTCCTGGAGCACCCGGACACGCTCGGTGAACCTCACGAACGCCGTCTCCTCCAGCGTCGTGAGGTCACGGACCGTCAGCCTCTCGAGGTGCGCGCCGCCGCGCGAGAAGATCCGCGAGAAGTCGGGCGCGTCCTTGTTGAAGATCCTGCTGAACGACATGGCGGCCTCCGGCTCGCGCACGACCTCCGCGATCAGATCCTGCTCCATCGCGGCCTTCGCGGCCTCGGCCGGCGCACGCTTGCCGAGCGTCGGCTCCGCAGCCGTCTCCTCGTGAGGTTCACGGTCGGCCATCTCGCGCCGCGACCATACACCTTTGCGCCACGACGCGCCCTTGCGCCAGTTCGGGCCGCTTCACTCCCCGGCCGCGACGCTCTCCAGTATCCGCCGCAGCGTCCTGAGGTCGCCCGCGTCGAGCGCGCCGAGCGCCGGGGGCGGCGTGGCGAGGATCGCGTCCGCCCGCCGGGCCATGTCCCTGCCCCTGCGCGTCGCCTCGACCACCTTGGCGCGGCGGTCGGTGGGGTGCGGCCGCCGGCGCACGAGCCCCATCGACTCCAGGTCGTCGACGAGCACGGTCGCGTTGGGGGGGTCGATCCCCAGCGTGTCGGCCAGCTCGCGCATCGACATCGGAGCGCGCGCGAGCCGCCGGATCGCCCGGGCGCGGGCGAAGCTGATGCCGAGCGCCTCGGAGACCTCGCGCCGCCTGGCGTTGTCGAGCACGAGGTCGGACATGAGCAGCCATGTCTCGCGCGCCGCCGTGTCCATCTCCGCCCCCACCTAGGCAGCCAGCGCTTCCGGGTTGAGCTCCGCCGCCGTGCGCCGGGCCGACGCCTTGGCGCGCCGCGTGGTGGCCATGAACGAGAGCAGGAGGATGAGGGCACCACAGCCCGTGAGCGCCCACCACGCCGGATGGCTGGCCGGCGCGAGGTCGGCCTCGAGCGAGCCGGCGACGCCGGAGGTCGCGATCGCCCCGACCACCGCGACGCCCAGCGTCTGGCCCACCTGCCGGGAGGTCGTGGCCACCGCCGCGGCCACGCCGGCCTGGGCGCGCGGCATCCCTGACACGGCCGCGTTCGTGATGGGCGCGTTGACGAACCCGAACCCGGTCCCGAAGGCCACGTACGCGGCGATCAGCCACGCGAACGGCGTGTCGGGCTCGATGCTCGTCAGCATCGCGCAGGCGGTCAGCATCGCCACGCCCGCGATCACCAGCGGCACGCGCGGCCCGCGTCGGCCGACGATGCGCCCCGACAGCGTGGACGCCGCCATCGTCATCACGGCCAGCGGCACGGTGGCGAGCCCGGCCTCCACCGGCGAGAGGCCGCGTACCTCCTGGAGGTACAGCGTGTTGAGGAAGAGGAACCCGCCGAACGTCGCGAACGCGGCCACCGAGATGGCGACCGCCGCCGAGAACGGCGTGGAGCGGAAGAACCGCAGGTCGATCAGGGGCTGCTCGCGCCGCGGCTCGTAGAGGAGCACGCCCACGAGCGCCAGGCCGGCCGTGACGAGCGCGGCCGGGGACGACTCGATGATTCCGTAGGTGAGCGTGGCCAGCAGAACGATCACGAGGCCCTGGCCGGCGGGGTCGAACCGGCGCGGGCTCGGCGCCCTCGACTCCGGGACGAAGCGGAGGGTCAGCAGGATCGCGAGCAGCCCGAACGGAAGGTTGATCCAGAAGATCGACCGCCACCCGACCGAGGAGACCAGCGCGCCGCCCACGATCGGCCCGAGCGCCATCGAGACGCCGAACACGGCGCCCCAGATCCCCACCGCCTGCGCGCGCTCGCGCGGGTTCGTGAAGGTGTTGGTGATGATCGACATCGCGACGGGGTTGAGCATCGAGGCGCCCACCGCCTGCAGGATGCGGGCCGCCACGAGCACCTCGACGCTCGGCGCCAGGCTGCACAGGAGCGACCCGGCCGTGAACACGGTGAGCCCGGTGACGAAGGTCCGCCGCCGGCCGAACCGGTCGGCCATCGAGCCGGCGAGCATCAGCAGGCTCGCGATCACCACGGTGTAGGCGGCGACCGTCCACTGAAGGCCGGAGATGCCTGTGCCCAGGTCCCGCCCCATGTCCGGGAGGGCGACGTTCACGACCGTGATGTCGAGCCCGACGATGAAGAGGCTCATGCAGCAGATGAGCAGGACGCCGATCCGGTGTTTGCGGCTGAGCTCGTCGATCGACAGTTGCTGTTTCATAACTGTTATGAACTTATCAGGACTTATGGCGATGTCAAGCTCGGGCGGATGAGATCGACGTTTGCGGTGTTCGTGGTGGCCTTCGTGGGCTACGTCGTCGAGGACCTGGTGCGGCAGGTCGCCGAGAACCACCCGCTCGGGGTCGGGATCGTGGGAGCCGTCGCCGTGCTCCTACTGGCGGCGATCGTGTTCCTGCTGGCCCCGAATGCGTGGATGGCAGCGGTCGCCCTCGTGGCCGGGGCTTGGTTCATCGGGCTCGTGGCCGGACTCGACGCGCGCGACAACGAGCTCGGCGACTACTGCAGGTACGGCGCCCGCTCGGCCGGCGAGCTGGACAGGTGCATGTCGAGCGTCACCACCGACGAGATCGGCGAGCTGGACACCCCCGCGGCGCGCTTCGCCCGCGGGTGGACGGACGTGTGCGGTCAGGGCTCGGGGCCGTACTGCGCGGAGGTTGCGCGCCACAGAGCCGACTGACCCCGGCACGGGCTAGTCGGGCAGCCCGAGCCGGATCGGCCCGCGCGCGGTGAGCGCGTCCACCCTCTCGCCGCGCTGGGTCACCGCGATCTCCCCGCGCTCGGCCAGCACCGCGGCGGCCTCGCGCACGTGCGGCATCAGCGGCCTGAAGTCCTCGTCGCCCGCGAGCGAGCGCGCCACCTCCGACGGGCAGATGGTCCTCCCCGCCCCCCGCTCTTCGGCCATCTCGCGCACGCGCCGCTCGATCCGCTCCCACCACCTGGGCCCGCGCTCGCCCAGCGCGACCTTGGCCGCGTGCACGCGGGCGCGGGCCGCGCGCTCCGCCGCCTCGTCGCCGGCGCGCCTGGCCGCGCCGACGGCCCGCCGCGCGTCCATCAACTCGTCCACGAGCCTCTGCCGCCGCGCTTCCGGGATGGTCGGGTCGGTGGCGCGCCAGCGGCGGCCGTCGATCTCCACGTACCGGCCGGACATCACACGGTCTACGCCCGGCGCGGCGCCACGAGATCACGGCTGGGCGGTGGCCGTTTCACACGGCCGATCGCGGGTACCCGCCTCCCCCATGAGCGAGTCAGGCATGCCCGAGGTCTGGCAGGCGGAGTGGTGTCCCTATTCGAGCGAGGTCCGCATGGTCCTCACCGAGCTCGGCATCGCGTTCGTCGC
>DASVVS010000024.1:0-2296 GCA_036386455.1 Thermoleophilaceae bacterium | reverse complement strand
CGGCGACGACGAGCCGGGCGGCGAGTTCGCCCCGACCGCCTGGGGCTCGTTCAGGTTCGACCCGAAGCTCCCGCCGCTCCCGCTGCCGCCGATCATCGACATCGGCGACCCGCTGGGCGAGGACCCGCTCGACGACCTGCTGGGCGACGACGGGATCGTGCTGCCGGTGCGCTGCGATCAGGCCTGCACGGTGCGGCCGGAGGGGCTGCTGCTCGACGGCGCCGGTTCCGGTGCAGGCGCGCGGGCGAAGAAGGGCTCGCGCGTGCGGATCGCGAAGGGGCGGCGCGGGCGGGTGCGGGTGCGCTTCGACTCCGATGCACGCCGCGCGGCGCGCGAGGCGCTGGCGGCGGGGCGCAAGCCGTGGGTGTCGGTCTCGGTGCGGGCGAAGGGCAAGTCGCCGCGCACGGTGGCGGCGAGCCGCCGCGTGAAGCTGCAGCGGCGCTGAGGCCGCCAGCCGCCACGGCGGCGCTGAGCGGCCGGGGCCAGTGCTAGCTTCGCGCCAGCGGGGCCGGTAGCTCAGCGTGCTCGTTGATCTGAGTGAGGTTAAGGATCAAGCGTGGGGTGGATTCTTTCCTCCAGGCAAGCGATCAGTTCGGAAGTGAGACCCGAGGACAAACCTGGGACCGGGTCGCCATGAGTGCGGACTACCGGTCCGTGTCGTGGAAAGCCCGTAACACCTGCTCACTACCGCATTTTGGGTTGGCCCGCGGTGGCTCTCATTCGGGTCCGAAAAATCGTTCGTACGCCGTCCCAACTCGTAGTCTGTCGGTGTGGCCCGCATCGTTGAGCCGAAGCACAGCTGGGAGCGGCTGCTGCCTTCCGAGCGTGCAATCACGCTCGCGGAAGACTTCGAAGCGCTGCTCGGTGTCAGCGACCACGCCCCGTACTTGAGGATTCGTCTCGTGGACGCGACGGTCGAGGCTCAAGACCTAGAGGAACTCAGGAACGATCTCACAGATGTCCGCGAACGCGACATCCGTGACCTGACGATCGGTGTCGGTGACGAGGCAGCAACTATTTGGCTCGAGACTGCCGCTCCCAGTGCGTTGCACGAGGAGGGTCGGACGCAACTTAGGGTCACTGGCAACGACGAGACGAAGGTCTACGGGGTATTCGAGCGCCTTCGACGTAACGTGGAACGAACGTTCGAGCAACTCGACGATCCTGAGGCTGAGGTCGTGCCCGAGTCAAAGGGCGGGATCGCGATAGGAGCCATCAGCACGGGCCATACGAGCAGTATCGCGATAGCTGGGGAGAGTGGGGCGACATCTTCTGCCGTGGCGCACCAGACCCCTGCGCTGCAGGGATCGAAGGGCAGCGGTTCATCGCAGGGCGGCGGGTGGTCAGCCAATCAGTGGCTCGTGGCCGTGGTAGGCGGCACGATCGCTGCGGTGGCTGGTGGCGCGATTCTCTACTGGCTCTTCTAGCTGCCGCTCGATCTACCGGGGATGGGCCGTGCAGGATTCGAACCTGCGACCTCGGGGTTATGAGCCCCTCGCTCTAACCGCTGAGCTAACGGCCCGATCAGCCAGATCGTAGTTCTGCGGGCGGCCGGGTATTGGCCCTCTGCACGTTGGTCCACCGGATCGTGAGTCCGTTGCTCAGGCTGTCCGATCCGTTGTGGTCCCACATGCGGTTCCACGTAAGCCGCATAGCCGCTCCATGAGCGGAGACCCGATGACTCATGACCCCCCAGGTTGCTGGTTCGAATCCAGCCCGGCCCATGGGCCTGCTCCGGCGACTCGACCCCCCGATAAGGGGGATTGCGGCCGACACCTGAGGATGTTTGAGTTTGCGTGTGCGCACTGGCCGCGCTGGCCCCTCTCGTAGTTCGCGGTCCCATCGCAGGGCACGGTGGCTCTCCGGGTCGCTGACGCTCTGCCTCGTGTCGCTCACCGGTGCCGTGGCGGCCGGCGACCGGGCGCCGGACGGCCGCTCTTCCGAGAAGGCGCTCGGGGACCGCGCGATCCAGGCCGACGCCCGTGGCAGCGCGCGCCGCTTGGACAAGCGCGACCGAACCGCCCGGACGGCGGCGGCCAGGGAGGATCGAGCCAGGTCGCGCACCCGCCACCGCGACCTGTCCGCCGCGAGCGCGCTGCGCCTCACCCGTCAGCAGTTCCCGGAGCTCGCCTCCCAGCCGGCCTTCAGGGGCTACCGCCCGAAGCCGGGCGAGTCCGTCGAGCGCTACCTGCGCGCGGGCACCGCCCGCGTGTCCGACCGCGCCGGCCACCGCTCGATCGTGGAGAGCACGTACCCGCTGCGAGGAACGACCCCCTCCGGGCGCTCCGCGCCGATC
>DASVVS010000023.1:0-11164 GCA_036386455.1 Thermoleophilaceae bacterium | reverse complement strand
GGCCCGCGCACCACGTTCCAGCGCGGATCGACCACGGCCTCGTACGCGCCGCCGCCCAGCGGGCGCACGGCGGTGCGGCGGTCGAACTCGGTCGCGGGCTCCATCGGGGCGGCGATCCTACGGCGGAGCGGCGAAGATGCCGCTGTGGGATCCGTCACGATCGAGTCGATCACCGTCGCCGACCCGCCCGAGGCGTGGCGCGCGTGCGGCTTCGACGTGCAGGGCGCGACCTGCCGCGTGGGGACGATCGACGTCCACCTCGCCGGAGCCGGAAGGGGCCTCGCCGGGATCGCGCTGAGGGGCGCCGCGGCGGACGACCTCGACGGCCTCCCCGCCACGCGCGCCGACACAACCGAGCCGCCCGCGCCGGCGCCCGAGCACCCCAACGGCGTGACGAAGATCGACCACGTGGTCGCCTTCACGCCCGACCGCGCCCGCACCGCGTCGAAGCTCGAGGCAGCGGGCCTCGACCTCCGCCGCCTGCGCGACGAGCCCACCCCCGCCGGCGGCGGCTTCCAGGCCTTCTTCCGCCTCGGCGAGGCGATCCTCGAGGTGGTCGAGGTTCCGCCCGACTCGCCGAAACCGCTCCCGCCGGACGCGCCCGCCCGGCTCTGGGGCCTCGCCTTCCTCGTCGCCTCGCTCGACCGCACGCGGGCGGCGCTCGGCGACCGGCTCGGCGAGCCGCGCCCGGCCGTGCAGCCCGGCCGCCGGATAGCCACGCTGCGGCGCGAGGCCGGCCTCTCGTTCGGCTGCGCCTTCATGACCCCCGGCCCGGAGGCGGCATGAGGCCGCGCCTCGTCCTATGGGACATCGACGGCACGCTCGTCGACTCCGCCCGCCTCGGTCTCGACGCCTTCCTCGAGGCCTTCGAGGCCGTCACCGGCCGCCAGCCGGCCAAGCTCGTCCCGTTCGCCGGCCGCACCGACCTGGAGATCGCCCACGACATGCTCGCGGCTTCGGACGTGCGCGCCGACGACGGCCTGCTCGACCGCTTCGAGGAGGAGCTCGTGAGGGCGATGGCCGCCCGCCTGGACGAGCTCGCCAGCCGCGGCCGCGCGCTGCCCGGCACGGCCGAGGCGCTCGAGCGCGTGGGGAGCGAGCCCGGCGTGATCCAGTCGCTCCTGACCGGCAACGTGGAGCGCAACGCGATGCTGAAGCTCAAGCCGTTCGGGCTGGCCGCCCACGTCGAGTTCGGCTGCGGCGCCTACGGCTCCGACCACCGCGTCCGCGGCGAGCTCGTGCCGATCGCCCGCGCGCGGGCCGAGCGCGCGCACGGCGTGACGATCGCCCGGAGCGACGTGATCCTGATCGGCGACACGCCCCTCGACGTGGCGGCCGCGCACGAGGGCGGCGCCCGCGCGGTGGGCGTGGCCACCGGTCCCTACGACGAGGCCTCCCTGCACGCCGCCGGCGCCGACGCGGTCCTGCCGGACCTGAGTGACACGGAGGGCGTCGTCGCTGCCATCCTCGGGAGTCCGTGAACACGGACACCAAGCACCGCGTCAGCACCTTCCTGTCCACCAGGGTGTGGAACCCGGCCATCCGCCTCATGCTCGAGCGCGGGATCGCGCCCAGGAGCGTGGCGCTGCTCGAGACGACCGGGCGCAAGTCGGGCCAGCCGCGCCGCACCCCGGTGGGCAACGGCCTGCGCGGCGACCACTTCTGGATCGTCACCGAGCACGGCCGCCGGGCCGCCTACGTGCGCAACATCCAGGCCGACCCGCGCGTGCGCGTGAAGATCGGCCGGCGCTGGTACTCCGGCACCGCTCACGTGCTCCCCGACGACGACCCCCGCGCGCGCATGAAGATGCTCGGCCGCCCGGCCAACGACTCCGTCGTCCGCCTGATGGCGACCGAGCTGCTGACCATCCGGGTCGACCTCGACCGGCCGTGACCCGCGCGCCGGCCGCGGCCGCCGCGCTCGCGGCCCTGGCGCTGACGGCCTGCGGCGGCGACGAGAAGCGGCTGCTGGCCATGGGCCCGGTCGAGCGCGGGATCGAGCGCGGCATCGAGGCGGACCGGCCCGGCACCGACGTGGTCGAGGTCGACTGCCCGGAGGGGGTCGAGCTGCGCAAGGGCGAGGTCTTCCAGTGCGAGGTGCGCGGGTCGCGCCAGGGCGAGTTCGCGATCGCGACCGTGACGCAGGTCGACGACAGGGGCCGGGTCCGCTACCGCGTGCCCTAGCCGACCCCGCGCCTATGCTCGGCGCCGATGGAGACGTACTACCGAGTCGAGCCCGGAGACCGCGACCCCGAGGAGCTGCTCGACCCCGACAACCACGAGTCCGAGCCCTGGAGCGGGACGGTCCACGGCCGCTGCGACAAGTGCGGCGGCTCGGGCGAGACCGAGCACGAATGCGAGTCGTGCAAGTCCGGCGGCACCGACCCGAGCTGCCCCTCCTGCAAGGGCGAGCTGCGCTACGTGGACACCTGCCCGGCCTGCGAGGGCACCGGGGAGATCGACGACTCCTCGCGCGAGGGCGTGAGCGTCTTCCCCGACGAGGACGGTCTCTACCGCTACATGATCCAGCGCGACGCCGATCTCGACGACAAGTGCCAGCTCGTCAAGCTCGAGGGCGAGCAGTCGGAGGACGAGGACTTCGACGCCGACGAGGGCGCGCTGCTCATCCGCCCGCGCAGGATCCTCGAGGCGGGCAAGCTCGACTGGGACCGCGTCGAGCAGATCCGCCGCGAGCTAGCCGACTGAGGCCCGCACCGCGCCGTCGCCGCGCGCCCATGCCCTGAACATCGCGGGCGTGTTGAACGGCATGGCGAGCGCGCCGCCGGCGTCCAGCGCGATCAGCCCGCCGCCGCCGAGCGGCTCGACGTCCGCCAGCGCCCGCGCGGCCGCCTCCTCCAGCCCGAGCCCGGCGTGCCGGACCAGCGCCGCCACCTCGTGCGCGGCGACCGTGCGCATCATCGCCTCGCCCTGCCCGGTGGCCGAGACCGCCACGCGCTCGTCGGCGTAGGTGCCCGCGCCCGGGAGGGAGGTGTCACCCACGCGGCCCGGCATCTGCCCGCGCACGCCGCCGGTGGAGGTGGCGGCGGCGAGCCGGCCGGAGCGGTCGAGCACGACGGCGCCGACGGTGCCGTGGGCCGGAGGCTCGGCGCCGGCCGCGGGCGCCGGCCCGGCATCGCCCGCGGGCGCCGGCCCGGCATCGCCCGGCACGTGGTCCGGCGCGCGCTCGGCGAACCACTCGGGCCCCGCGAGCTCGAGCCCCTCCCGCTCGGCCAGCGCGCGCGCCCCGCCGCCCACGAGCAGCACGTGCGGGGTCGTCTCCATCACCGCCCGCGCGAGCAGCACCGGGTTGCGCACGCCGGCGACGGCCGCCACCGCGCCCGCCCGCCGCTCGGGACCGTGCATCACCGCGGCGTCGAGCTCGAACTCGCCGGCTTCCGTCTCCACCGCGCCCCGCCCGGCGTTGAACAGCGGGCAGTCCTCGAGCGCCACCACCGCGGCCACCGCGGCGTCGAGCGCGGAGCCGCCGCCGCGCAGCGCGCCCCGCGCCGCCTCGACCGCCTCCTGCAGCGCCGCGCGGTGCCGCGCAGCCGCCGCCTCGCCGCCGCGCGGCCCGTGCCCGGCCCCGCCGTGCACGGCCACGACCGGCTCGCGCACCGCTCTAGTCGCCGTCCCGCGCCGCGTCGCCGTTGCGCGTGAAGCGCGAGACCGCGGTCAGGATCTCGTCGGCCAGCCGCGCTCCGTCCGCCGCGCGCTCGGGCGTGGCGGAGATGCGCACCACCACCTCGTCCCCGTCCACCTCCTGCAGCTCGATGTCCGGCCGCGAGCGGGTCAGCACCTCGACGGTGCTGTCGAGGACCTCCTGCACCGCGCTCGGGCGCACGTCCGCCGGCAGCCGCGCCTTGAGCTGCACGGAATCCGGCTCGCGCAGCGGGGTGATCGCCATGTTCAGCACCACGCTGTTCGGGATCATGATGCGGTCGTCGCCCGCGGCGAGCGTGGTGTAGAGCAGGCCGAGCGAGCTGACCACGCCCTCGATCTGCCCGGCGATCGCGCCGCCCTGGAGCTTGATCCGCTCGCCCACGCGGAACGGCCGCGCGCTGAGCAGCACGGTGCCGGCGAACAGGTTGCCGACCGTCTGCTGAGCCGCCAGGCCGAGCACCACCGCGGTCACGGCGCCTCCGATCGCGAGCGTGCGCGCCTCGAGCCCGGCGATCCGCAGCGCCACCAGCAGGGCGACGGAGATCGTGAACAGCCGGATCAGGAAGCCGATCGTGCCCGCGGTCGCCGGGTCGACCCGCTTGAAGACCATCGGCGCCAGCCCACGCCCGATCGCGCGCGCGAACGCCCAGCCCAGGATCACCAGCACGACCACCGTGAGGATCCGGAACTCCTTCGTGAAGCCGGGGAAGAGGTCGCGGCGGTGGTCGTTGAGGATCAGGACGCCGACGATCGCGACGAGCAGGACCAGCGCGTCGCGCCGGGCGCGGTTCACGCGGCGGGGGTTCAGCTCCTGCTCGAGGCCGGCCTCGCGCCAGGCGTGGGTGCGGGTCTCGAACATGTCCCGCATCGGCATCTCCGGGCGCCTTCGGACCATGTACCTAGGGATATCAGGGCCGTTCTCCGGGTACGGGCATCTCTCACACAGACGAGACATGGAGGCACGGCAATGGCTTCAGTGAGCGACGTGATGAGCAAGGACCCGAAGACCGTCGAGCCCGGCGACTCGATCCAGGACGCCGCCAAGAAGATGAAGGAGGCCGACACGGGCGCGCTGCTCGTGGTCGACGGCGACGACCTGAAGGGCATCGTGACCGACCGCGACATCGTGGTGAACGCGGTGGCCGAGGGCAACGGCGACGCGAAGGTCGAGGACGTGGCCTCCACCGACGCGACCACGATCGAGCCCGACGCTGAGCTCAAGGACGCGATCGCGAAGATGCGCGAGGCGAAGGTCCGCCGCCTGCCGGTGGTCGAGGACGGCAACCCGGTCGGGATCGTCTCGCTGGGCGACCTCGCCATCGAGGCCGACGACGACTCCGCCCTCAAGGAGATCAGCGGCGCGTCGGCCAACAACTAGGTGCGCGAGCTCGCGCCCGGCGTCCTCCACTGGACGGCGGTGCACCCGAAGCTCGGGATCGAGGTCAGCTCGTACTACGTCGCGGACGCCGCCACGCTGGTCGACCCCATGGCGCCCGAGGAGGGCGTCGAGGCGCTCGACGGCGAGCGGCGTCCGCAGCGGATCGTGCTGACCAACCGCCACCACCTGCGCCACAGCGAGCGCTTCGCCGCGGCGTTCGGCATTCCGATCCTGTGCCACCAGGCCGGGCTGCACGAGTTCAGCGGCGGGGGCCCGGACGTCAAGCCGTTCTCGTGGGGCGACGAGCTCGCGCCCGGGATCACGGCGCTGAAGGTGGACGCGATCTGCGACGAGGAGACCGCGCTGCGGATCGACGTCGGCGACGGGTTCCTGTCCGTGGCCGACGGGGTGGTCAACTACGGCGAGCTCGGCTTCCCGCCGGACCAGTACATAGGCGACGATCCGCCCGCGATCCACAGGGCCCTCCGCGCGGCCTATCGTGAGCTGCTCGATGAGCCGTTCGACTCGCTCCTCCCGGCCCACGGCGACCCGATCGTGGGCGGCGGCAAGGAGGCCCTGCGTCGGTTCGTAGAGCAGGACTCGCCCTAGCCCTGGCCCTCGCCGGCGCGCTGGCGGCCGCCCCCGCGGGCGCGGCCGCCCCGTGGCCGGGGAAGCGCGTCGAGCTCGGCCTGACCGACCCGCCGGGCGGCGCCGCCGCGCTCCGCAAGAGCGTGCCGCTCGGCTTCCGCTACCAGTACCTCGCCGCGGGCGTGAACACCGGCGAGGGCTGGGCCACCTGGAACCCCGGCGGAACGTTCGTGGACCGCTACGTGAGCGAGTCGCGCGCGGCCGGCATCGTGCCTGCCTTCACCTACTACATGATCCGCCAGTCGCTGCCGGGGCGCGGCGATGGAGACGAGGCGCGGGCCGTGCTCTCGAACCTGCGCAACCCGGACACGATGCGCGCCTGGCTCGCCGACGTGCGGCTGTTCATGGAGCGCGCCGCCCGCTTCCCCGGCACGCGCGTGGTCCTGCACGTGGAGCCGGACATGTGGGGCTACGTGCATCGCGCCGCGAGCGCTGACGACGCGCGGACCGTGCCGGTCGCGGAAGTGGGCGACGCGGCCGGGCTCGCACGCGAGGTGGTGAGGATGCGCGACGAGCTCGCGCCCAACGTGGTCCTCGGCTGGCACCTCAGCGGCTGGGGGACGGGCGTGGACATGGCCCGCAACGACCCGTCCGCTTCGCAGGCCCGCTCGCTCGGCCGCCGCGCCGCACGCCTCTACCGCTCCCTCGGGGCCCGCTTCGACGTGACCTTCCTCGACTGGGCCGACCGCGACGCCGGCTTCAACATCGCGATCAACGGCCGCTCGCCCGGCGATTCCTGGTTCTCGAAGGGCGACTACACGCGCTGGCGCAACTTCATGTCGGCCTACTCCCGCGAGGCCAAGCAGCGGCTCGTGGTGTGGCAGATCCCGCTCGGGAACCGGGTGATGCGGGCGATGGACAACAGCTGGGGCCACTTCCAGGACCGGCACGTGGAGTGGCTGGTGGGAGGCGGCGCGGAGTCGCGGCTGAGGGACATGAGGAAGGCGGGCGCGGTCGCGTTCCTGTTCGGAGGCGGCGCGGATGGCACCACCTGCGCGTGCGACGCGCGCGGCGACGGGAAGACGAACCCGGCACCCGTGAACGGCAACACGGAGCGCTCGCTCAGCGCCGACGACGACGGCGGCTACTTCCGCTCGCGCGCGCGGGCCTACTACCGGCGCGGCGCGCCCCGCTGGCGATGAGCGCCGACGCGATCGAGCGCGTCGCGACCGAGACGTTCGGATTCAGCGCGCTGCGGACCGGCCAGCGCGAGGCCATCGAGTCGGTCATCGGCGGGCGCGACACGCTCGTCGTGATGTCCACGGGCTCCGGCAAGTCCGCGATCTACCAGATCGCCGCGCTGCTGATCGAGGGGCCGACGCTCGTGGTCTCGCCGCTGATCGCCCTCCAGCGCGACCAGGTCGAGTCGATCGAGGAGGCCGTGCCGGGCGAGGCCGCCGCGGTCAGCTCGGCCGTGTCGGAGGGCGAGCGCGAGGAGGCGCTCGTCGACCTCAGCGAGGGCCAGAACGAGTTCACCTTCCTGGCCCCGGAGCAGCTCGCGAACCCGGAGGTCCTCGAGCGCACGCGCGAGGCGCAGCCGTCGCTCGTGGTGATCGACGAGGCGCACTGCATCAGCGAGTGGGGGCACGACTTCAGGCCGGACTACCTGCGCCTGGGCGCGGTGGTGGCGGAGCTCGGCCACCCGCCGGTGCTCGCCCTGACCGCCACGGCCTCGCCGCCGGTGCGCGAGGAGATCGTCGAGCGGCTGGGGATGCGCGACGCGAACGTGATCGTGCGCGGCTTCGACCGCCCGAACATCCGGCTCTCGGTCGAGACGTTCCGCGACGAAGAGCGCAAGCGCCGAGCCCTGATGGAGGCGTGCGAGGAAGCCGGCGGGCCCGGGATCGTCTACGCCGCCACGCGCAGGACGGCCGAGGAGATCGCGCAGGAGCTGACCGCGCGCGGCCTGCGCAGCGCCGCCTACCACGCGGGGATGGGCGTGGCCCGGCGCGACTCGATCCAGAACGACTTCATGGACGACAAGCTCGACGCGATCGTGGCCACCACGGCGTTCGGCATGGGCGTGGACAAGCCCAACGTGCGCTTCGTGATGCACCACGCGATCAGCGAGTCGGTGGACAGCTACTACCAGGAGATCGGCCGCTGCGGCCGCGACGACCAGCCCGCCGAGGCGCGGCTCTTTTACCGGACCGAGGACGTGGGGCTGCGGCGCTTCTTCGCCGGCGGGCAGGCGGAGCCGGACCTGATCGACCGGGTGGCGCGCGTGGTGCACGCGGCGGGCGAGCCGGTCGAGGCGACCGAGCTCAAGGAGGCGGTGGACTGCTCGGAGACCAAGCTGAGCGCGGCCGTCACGCGGCTCGAGGAGGTGGGCGCGCTCGAGCGGCTCGCGAGCGGCGAGGTGGCGCCCGCGGGCGGCGCCGGCGACCTCGAGGAGAAGGTCGAGGCCGCCGCCGAGGCGGAGGACCAGCGCCACCGCTTCGACCGCTCGCGCGTGGAGATGATGCGCGCGTACGCCGAGCACGGCGGCTGCCGCCGCGAGTTCGTGCTCACCTACTTCGGCGAGGAGTACGAGGGGCCGTGCGGCAACTGCGACAACTGCGAGGCCGGCCAGGGCGAGGCGGCGGACGGCGAGCGGCCCTGGGAGGTCGGGGCCGTCGTGCACCACGCGGAGTGGGGCGAGGGGGCGGTGCAGCGCTACGACGGCGACCAGGTGATCGTCCTGTTCGAGACCGTCGGCTACCGGACGCTCGGCGTGCCGCTGGTGCTCGAGCGCGACCTCCTGCGTGCCGACCGGGCCGCCTCCTAGTCTGCGCCCCCGATGGACGAGACGCTCCTGTTCCTGCACGTCCTCTCGGCGTTCCTGCTCGCGTCCACGGTGGTCATGCTCAGCGCGGTCGCCCTCGGGGCTCCGGTCGGCTCGGCCGTGGCGCGCATCGGCAACGTGCTCTGGGACGTCGGGGGCCTGGGCACGCTCGCGTTCGGGATCTGGATCGTGGCCCGCGAGGAGACCTACGAGATCACCGAGTTCTGGATCCTCGCGGCGATCGTGCTGTGGTTCCTGGCCAGCGGCGCGGCGATGGTCACCCGCAAGGGCCTCTCCGACGACCCCGAGCACCCGCGCTTCACCGCCTCCGCCGCGCGGATGCACTGGGTGCGCTCGGCGCTCGTCGTCGTGTTCCTGGTCCTGATGGTCTGGAAGCCGGGCGCGTGAGCGTGCTCGCCGCCATCCGGCCGGACGAGTGGAACCTCCCGCTCTTCTTCCACGTGCTCGGGGCGATGGCGCTCGTGGGCGCGCTGCTCCTTGCCAGCACGGTGCTCGCCGGCGTGTGGCGCGACGGCTCCGCGGCCCGCACCCGCATCGCCTACCGGACGCTGCTCTTCGTGGCGATCCCCGCCTGGCTCGTCACGCGCGTCTTCGCGCAGATCATCGCCGACAAGGAGGGCTACGACGGCGACGAGGTGCCGAGCTGGATCGAGATCGGCTTCATCACCACCGAGCCGGGCCTGCTGCTCCTCATAGGCGCCACGGTGGCGGCCGGAGTGGGCTCGCGCCGCGCGCTGCGCGAGGGCGGGCCGGTGGGCACCTCGGGCCGGGTGGCGGCCGTGCTCTGCTGGCTCATCACCCTGCTCTACCTCGTCGCCGTCTGGGCGATGACGGCCAAGCCGGACTAGCGCTCAGCCGCGCTCGCGCCGCCAGCGCCAGACCGTCCCCACGTCCTCGTCGCGGCCCTCTCCGTCACGCCGGAAGCCGCTCTTCTCGAGCACGCGTGTGGACGCGTTCGCCTCGGGGAGCGTGTGCGCGATGACCGCGGTGACGGCGGGGTCGGCGAACGCCTCGCGCAGCATCGCCTCGACCGCCGCCGTCGCGAGACCCCGGCCGCGCTCGGCGGGAGCGATCGCGTACCCGAGCTCCACCACGCCATCCGCCGGCGCACCCTTGAAGCCGCCCCAGCCGATCAGGGCCGGCGGGTCGCCCTCGGCCACGAACAGCCGCGTCCCCCAGCGCAGGTACTCGGGGTCCTCCGCCACCCGGTCGCGCGTCCACTGGATCGCCTCGCGCGCGTCGGCGTGCCAGTTCTCCGCGACCGCGTGGCCGCCGAGGGCGAGCGACAGGGCGTCGTCGCCCTCGAGCGCCGCGTCGAGCAGCGCCAGCTCGGCGGCGACCAGCCGCGGCGGCGAGGCGCCCGGGCGATCCTGGGGCGCGGGCTCGGAGGGATTCGGCATGGGCGGAGCGTACGCTGCGCGGACCGACCCGACCTGGAGGCCCCATGCCGAACCTCAACGACCTCGAGTTCGACGACGTCCGCACGGGCGATGGGTTCGAGTGCCGCCGCGCGCGGCTCGGGCTCCAGACCGGCGTGCACCGCGTGGGCGCGAGCCTGTGGGAGGTGCCGGCGGGGCAGGCGCCCTACCCGTACCACTTCCACCTGACCGAGGACGAGATCCTGATCCTGCTGGAGGGCACGCTCAGCCTGCGCACGCCGGAGGGCTGGCGCGAGCTGCGGGAGGGCGACGTGGTCGGATTCCCGGTCGGCGAGGCGGGCGCTCACCAGGTCGTGAACCGGACCGATGCGACCGTCCGCTTCCTGGCGGTGAGCAACTCGGGGGCCGCCGAGGCGGTGGTCCAGGCCGACGCCGGCAAGATCGGGATCTTCGAGCGCGCGCCCGGCGGGGGCGGAGTCCGCGAGTGGTACCGGCGCGGCGACGCCGTCTCCTACCTCGAGGACGTCCCGCCGCCCGAGCCGGGGTAGTCGCGCTCCTCGTCCAGCACGGTGCGGCCGCCGATCTCCACGCGGCCGTCGCCGGCCGGACGCGCGTGGATGACCGAGCCGCGCCCCTGACGGATCTCGACCGGGCGCCCGAGCTGGGCTCCGAGCAGAACCGCCGCCGCCCCGGTCGCCTCGTCCTCGAAGATCCCATAGGCGATCGCGAACACGCGCGTGCGCACGCGGCCCGCGGCCTCGTCCTCCCAGGCCCAGGCGGCACCGACCTCGTCGCCGTCCGGCGGGCCCTCGAGCGCGTCGACCTCCGCCGCGGTGGCGAGCTGGTGGTGGTTGAACGCGGGCGCCCACTCGGGGAGCGCTGTCACGGCGGTCAGCTCGCCGCTGTAGCGCACGCGCACCTCGCCGGCCGGCGGATGGAGCGCCTCGATCGGCGTGCCGGCGTGTCGCAGTAGCCACGCCGTGCCGACGGTCGGATGCCCGGCGAACGGCAGCTCGGTCGCCGGAGTGAAGATCCGGATGGCGCCGCGGGAGGCGTCGTCCACGAAGACGGTCTCGCTGAAGCCGAGGTCGGCCGCGACCGCCTGCCGCCGGCCGGGCGGAATCGCCGAGCCGTCGAGGAACACGCCGAGCGGGTTGCCGAAGCGCCCGTCGGGGTCGGTGAAGACGCGGAGGACGTGCAGCGCGGGCATCGCCGCGCACCCTAGTGCGGGCTCGCGGATTCCCCGCGACGGCTCCGGGTAGGTCACCCGGCATGACCAACGAGAACATGAAGCCCGGCGACGAGGCTCCCCCC
>DASVVS010000022.1:0-9483 GCA_036386455.1 Thermoleophilaceae bacterium | reverse complement strand
ACGTTGTTCATCCGGGCCCCCTTGGAGGCTGGGAGGTGTCGAAGCCACCAGTCCCAAGGAGGACACCGGATGAAGCTCCACGGTAACGCCGAGCTCAGCCTGAACAAGCGCCGGCGCCTGGTTCGCCGCGTCGAGGACGGTTGGACGCTGACGAAGGCGGCCGAGGCCGCCGAAGTCAGCGTCCGCACGGCACGCAAGTGGGTCGGCCGCCACCGGGCCGAGGGCGAGCCCGGCCTGCTCGACCGCTCGAGTCGCCCGCACAGCTCGCCGAGCGCGACGCCCGAGCAGCGCGTCCAGCTGATCGTGCTGCTGCGGCGCTCGACCAGGATGACCGGCGCCGAGATCGCCGAGGTCCTGGCGATGCCGGTGACGACCGTCCAGGGCATCCTCACCCGGATCGGGCTCGGCCGCCGCTACCGGCTCGACTCCGAGCGGATCATTCGCTACGAGCGCTCGCGCCCCGGCGAGCTCGTCCACATCGACATCAAGAAGCTCGGCCGGATCGAGCGCGGCGCCGGCAAGCGTGTCACCGGCCGACCCCACTACAACCCGCGCCGCGGGCCGCGCGGCGCCGTGCGCAACACGGTCGGCTGGGAGTTCTGCCACGTCGCGATCGACGACTTCAGCCGGCTCGCCTACGTCGAGGTGCTCGAGGACGAGCGCGCCGTCACGGCGGTCGGCTTCCTGCGACGGGCGCTCGCGTTCTTCGCGACCCACGGCATCGCGGTCGAGCGCGTGATGACCGACAACGGCTCGGCCTACGTCTCGGTCGCGCACGCGCTCGCCTGTCGGGCGCTCGGAGTCCGGCACCTGCGCACCCGCCCGCGGCGGCCGCAGACGAACGGCAAGGCCGAGCGCTTCATCCGCACGATGCTCGACGGTTGGGCCTACGGACGGATCTACGGCTCGAGCCGGGAACGCAGGCAGGCGCTCGACCCATGGCTCGACTTTTACAATCGCCGCCGACCACACGGCGCGCTCGGTCGCCAACCGCCCGTCACCCGCTTAGGCGGGAACAACCTCCTCGGGTCTTACACCTAGACCGCGCCCGCCGCCGCCTTCCGCTCGGCCTCCTCCTGCTCGCGCTGCGCCTTCCCGCGCGCGATGACCTCCTTGAAGCTGCGCACCCGGAAGATGAACGCGAGCGCCGCGAAGCCGACCGCGAAGGTGAAGGCGGCGATCGCGAGCTGCTGGCCGACGCTGTAGGCGGCCACGGTGGAGGCGCCCGCCGCGGAGTCGCCGAAGACCTTCACGAGCAGCGCCTGCTGGGCGCCGGCACCGCCCGGCGTGAACGGCAGCGCCGCCGAGACCGCCTGCACGCCGAGCACGAGCAGCACGTTCTTCACCGACCCGCCGACGTTGAAGGCCTCCAGCAGGAACCAGAAGGCGGTGAAGCGGAACACCCAGCCGGCCGCCTGGATGGCGAAGACCTCGCGGAGGTAGCGGCGCCGGTCGAAAGCGATCGTGAGCCCCTGGCGGACGCCCACCCAGAAGGCGCGCACGCGAGCCGAGAGCAGCGCCGTGGCCACCACGCCCGCGACGGCGAACGCCGTGAGCAGGAACAGCGTGAACTGCGGGTGCTGGGCGAAGTAGGAGAGCTCGAAGGCGTTCAGCTCGGAGAGGTCCGGCGGCTTGGGGAAGACGCCCTGGGTGAACGCGAACAGCAGGATCATGCTGCCGAAGACGAGGTCGAAGCCGAGCTCGACGGCGAACGCGCCCGCGGTGGCCGGGTAGGTCGCGTTCGGCACCGAGTTCTTGGTGAGGAAGAGGCGCACGACGTCGCCGCCGCGCGCCGGGATCACGCTGTTGAACCCGTAGCCCGCCATGTAGGCGCCCCAGATCTCGCGCCAGAGGAAGCGCTCGTCGGGGTAGGCGGCGCGGAGGATGTTGAAGCTCGCCCGCGAGCGGAGCGTCAGGTACATCCCGAAGGCCAGCAGGGCGAGGGCGAGCGACCCCCACTGGACCGCGGCGAGGTTGGCGAAGAACTCCTCGACGGCGTCGAAGAACGAGCGGAACGAGTCGCCGAGGGTCGCCGTGGGGGCCACGGCCCAACCTTACGTTCCGGAGCGACGCGCTACTTCAGCAGCCGCGACAGGCGGCGGTCCTTCAGCACGCGGCCGCCGGTCTGCTCCGCCGGGCAGTAGCACATGACGTAGTCCTTGAAGTGGACCGCCTCGATCGTCGTGCCGCAGCGCGGGCACGGCTCGCCGGCCCTGCGGTGCACCTGGAGCGGCATCGGCGCCTTGTCGGGCAGCGACTCCTCGACCACCCGCTCGTAGTGCTCGAGCGCCCCGCCGAGCACATCGCCGATCGCGCCGTGCAGCCGCTCCACGTCCTCGTCGGCCAGGTCGTCGCCCTGCCGGAACGGAGACAGGCTCGACTGCCACAGGATCTCGTCCACCCAGGAGCGCCCGATGCCCGCGATCGTGCGCTGGTCGCGCAGCAGCGGGTGCAGGTGCCGCGGCTGGCGGATCAGCCCGGCGAACTCCTCGAGCGGCGGCGGCGGATACGCCTCGGGGCCGAGCTTGGCCACGGCCTCGTCGGCGGCCAGGTCCGCGGGCGCGAGCAGCTTGGCCCAGGCGCGCTGCTGCGTGCCGAACTCGCGCAGGCGGAGCTCGCGGCCGTCCTCGATCCGCACGAGCAGCCGCGAGCGCTTGTCGCGCAGCGACGCCCGCTCGGCGAACACCTGCAGCCGCCCGGCGGACATCAGGTGCACGAGCAGCGACAGCTCGCCCGAGAAGTCGACGACCGGCATCTTCCCGATCCGCCGCACGCCCTCGATCGTCCGCCCGGCGAGCGCGTCCAGCGGCGGCGCGAACGTCTTCATCGTGACCATCCCGGGTGCGAGCGCCGACTCCACGACGGCGCCGGACAGCGCGGCGTCGAGCCGCCGCGCTGCGATCTCGACCTCGGGCAGCTCCGGCATCGGAGCCGAGGTTAGGTGCTCAGCGAACCGTGACGGTCTGCGTCATCCCGACCGGATGCAGCGTGCACATCAGCCGGTAGGTGCCCGCCACCTTGAACTTCATCTTGAACTTGCGGCCGTCGTTCAGGTTGCCGGACGAGAAGCCGCGCGGCCCGTTGGCGAGCGTGACGTTGTGCAGCGTCGGCGTGGCGAAGCTCCAGTTGAGCTGCGAGCCCTTCTTGATCGCCACGTTGGGGATCGAGAAGTACGAGTCGCGGGCCGTGATCTTGGCGCCGCTCCCGAGGCTGCGCGTCTTGCCGGGCGGGCGCGAGATCGTGACCGCCTTGCCCCTCGAGTTCACGCCGGTCAGCGGGACCGTGAACTTGGGCGTCTTGGTGCGGTACTTCTCACCGCGCAGGTCGGCCGCCTGGATGTTGATCCCGTCGGTGGGCGGCGGAGCGCACTCCTCGGCCACCTCTCCCGGCGCCAGGTAGGCGAGGTTGATCCCCATCACGCGAACGTGCGGGCGCTCGTTGTCGTAGCGCGAGGTGAGCCGGATGCGCTGGCCGGCCTTCACCGGGAAGCCCTCCTTCGAGAGCCAGCCGCTCATCGAGATCGGCCCGGGCTCGTGCAGGATCGGCCGCACGGTGTAGAAGGGGTGATCCGGCTGGCCCCACGCGGGTCGCGAGGTCATGATCTCGCGGTTGCCGCAGGCGGGCTGGGAGATCTCGGTCTCGATCCCGCCGCCGTGCAGGTGGCCGCCGCCGGCCACGATCCGGCCGGACTCGGGGACCGTCAGCTCGTACTTGCGCTCGTGCACGGAGCCGGGCTTGCCGCCGCCCGGGATGTCGTACACCGGATCGGCCTTGCAGTTCACGACGTCCATCCAGAGCGGGCGCACCGGCTTGAGCTGCGCCGCGTCGGGGTCGGTCTCGTACGTGATCGTGTAGCGGATCATCACGTTGTCCTTCACGCCGCGGTGGTTCATCAGCATCCAGACCATGTAGATCGGGTCGCTCTCGCGCATGGGGTAGCCGTAGCCCTGCGGCAGCTCCAGCACCTGGCGCTCCTCGCCGGCGGCGTACATCGGCTCGCCCGCGCCGGGGAGCTTGGTCTTCTCGTCGAAGGCGGTCAGCGAGTCGCAGGAGGGATGCCTGACGCCGAGCTTCGCGAACACGATGTGGTGCAGCATCACGCGGTTGATCGGCACCTGGGTGCCGTCCGGGTTCACGACGTCGACGCTCATCCGCGTCACGTAGCCGTTCACCTTCGGCTGCTGCACCGTGGCCGCCTGCTCGACCTCGAACGGGTCCATGCCGACGGGGTGGTCGAAGCTCTCCGTGCGGAGCTCGGCAGACGCCGGAGTGGCGAGTGCGGCGAGCAGCAGCGCGACGAGCGCGAACGCGAGGGGCCAGCGGCGCATCCCCTTCAGCCTAGGCGCGCGTGACGCCTCTGTCATCCGGTTTGGCGCCCTACCCTGAGCGCCATGCGGATCTCCGTGTCGAGCGACGAGCGCACCGGCGTGGCCGAGGCCGTCGTCGAGGAGCTGCGAAAGCGCGGTCACGAGCCGGTGGCGCACGGCGCGCTGTCGGACGGCGAGCGGCCGGACTGGGCGTGGGCGAGCGAGGTCGCGGCGCGCGACGTGGCCGAGGGGCGCGCCGACCAGGCGATCGTGTGCTGCTGGACCGGGACCGGCGCGTCGATCGCGGCGAACAAGGTGCCGGGCGTGCGCGCGGCGCTGTGCGGCGACGCCGAGACCGCCCGCGGCGCGCGCCGGTGGAACGACGCGAACGTGCTGGCGCTCTCGCTGCGCACGACGAGCACCGCCCTCTTGGAGGAGATCCTGGACGCCTGGTTCGACGGCGAGCCGAGCAACGCCCCCGAAGACGAGGACAACATCCGCCACGTGGGGGAAATCGGCTGAGCAGGGGGGCGAGGAGGGCTAGCGTTCGCCCTTAGCCGTGCATGGAACGAACAGCATGGACCGACGAGCGGCTTGACGACCGCATGAGCGGCATCGACACCAACTTTGACCGGGTCTTCGACGAGATGCGCGAATCGCGAAGCGAGTTGAAGGCGGAGATCCGCGAGCTGCGTGCCGACTTCAACCGCTTCCAGGACCGGATGATCCAGATCGGCTTCGGGATGGTCGGCGTACTCGCGGCGCAGCTCGTCGCCGCGGTGATCGCGCTCAGCTAGCGCTTCGCCGCGATCGTGAAGTTCACCCGCGCCGGCTTGGCGGCCTTGTTGCCGGCCGCGTCGCGCGGGGTCAGCTCCAGGCGGTACTTCCCGAGCTTCAGGCCCTTCGCCGCGAAGTCGAACTCGCCCGCGCCCGCGGTCGCCGTGATCGAGAGCGAGCCGACCTTCCTGCCGTCCTTGCGCCTCACGATCCGGCCGCTGATCTTCGCGTCCTCGTCGATCGTGAAGCGGATCAGCGAGCCCGTCTTCTTGCACGTCTTCGTCTTCTTGTTGCAGAAGGTGGACGGCACGATCCTGAGGCCGTCGATGTCGGGCGGCGTGGTGTCGGCGCCCGGCGGCGGCTGCTGCTGCGCCCCCTGGACCACGACCGTCCCCGCCATCGCGGTGCCGTGGTACCCGCAGTGGTACCTGAAGGTGCCGGCGGCCGGGAACGTGCGGTCCACGCTCCACGCCGAGAAGCTCGGCTCGCCGGGCTGCGTGTAGGAACCGTCGTCGAACACGACGTTGTGCAGGCCGCCCTGGTTGCGCCAGGTGACCTTCTCGCCCTCGTTCACGGTGACGGTGCTCGGCGTGAAGGTGTTCGACGCCGTCGCGTTCACGGTCTGGTCGGCCGCGGCGGCCGGAGCGGCGAGGGCGAGCGAGAGGGCCGCGGCGGCGGCCGGGGCGAGTCGGCGCATCTGTGCCTCTATACGCGCGGACCCCGCGATGGTTCAAGATGCGCGGCCATGGACGTCGTCAAGACCCGCCAGGAGGCGGAGGGGCAGGAGCGGCCGCCGCTGATCGTGCTCGAGCCGCTCGAGGAGTACTTCGACTCGCGCGGCCTGGGTTCCGGCCCGATCGAGGCCGAGGCGATCGGCGAGGGCCACTCCAACGTGACCTACCTGATCACGCGCGGCGAGGACCGGTTCGTGCTGCGCCGCCCGCCGCGGCCGCCGCTGCCGCCGTCCGCCCACGACATGCTGCGCGAGGCGCGGCTGCTCCAGGCGATATCGGACGCCGACGTGCGCACCCCGCCCGTGCTCGACGCGTGCGACGACGAGTCGGTCCTGGGCGTCCCCTTCTACGTCATGAAGTTCCTCGAGGGGACCGTCATCACCTCGCAGGTGCCCGAGCAGCTCTCCACGCCCGAGGAGCGCCGCCGCATATGCCTCGAGCTGGTGGACGCCCTCGCGGAGATGCACGCGGTCGACTGGCGCGCCTGCGGCCTGGAGGGCTTCGGCAAGCCGACGGGCTACCTCGACCGCCAGCTCCGCCGCTTCGGCGGCCTCTGGGACGTGAACAAGACCCGCGACCTCCCGGTGGTCCAGGAGGTGGGCGAATGGCTCGCCGCCAACAAGCCCGAGCAGTCCGACGCGACGATCGTGCACGGCGACTACCGCCTCGGCAACACGATGTTCGCGAGCGAGGCGCCGGCCCGGCTGACCGCGATCTTCGACTGGGAGATGGCGACGATCGGCGACCCGCTCGCGGACGTGGGCTACCTGACCGCCACCTGGTCCCAGCCGGAGGGCGGCGACCGCGAGCAGACGATGTTCGACCTGCTCACGGTCACGCACGAGCCGGGCTTCCTCGGCCGCGAGGAGCTGGTGGCGCGCTACGAGGAGGTGAGCGGCCGCTCCATGACCGACCTGCGCTGGTACCAGGCGCTCGCGCTCTGGAAGGCGGCGGTGTTCATGGAGGGCAACTACAAGCGCTCGCTCGCCGGCGCGACCGACGACCCGTACCTGAAGTTCTTCGACGTCGGGGTGCCGCAGCTCGCCGACGCGGCGCTCGGGATCACGCGCATGCCGGCGCCCAGCTCGTGAGCCGCGGGCTGCTCGTCGACTTCGGCGGGGTGCTGACCACCAACGTCTTCGAGTCGTTCCGGTCGTTCTGCGAGGCCGAGGGGCTCGAGCCGAACACGGTCAAGGAGATGTTCCGCTCGCGCGGCGAGGGGCTGGCGCTGCTGCGGCAGCTCGAGCGCGGGGAGCTGACCGTCGAGCAGTTCGAGCCGAAGTTCGGCGCCGTGCTGGGGATCGAGCGGACCGAGGGGATGGTCGAGCGCCTGTTCGCCGGGGTGGGGCCGGACGAGCGGATGGTCGACGCCGTGCGCCGCACGCGAGCGGCCGGCATCCCGACCGGGCTGATCTCGAACTCCTGGGGCCGGACCACCTACGACGAGCAGCTCATCGAGGAGCTGTTCGACGCCGCGGTGATCTCCGGCGACGTGGGCCTGCACAAGCCGGAGCCGGAGATCTTCCACCTGGGAGCCGAACGGATCGGCGTGCCGCCGGAGGAGTGCGTGTTCGTGGACGACCTGCGCGAGAACTGCGAGGGCGCCGAGGCCGTGGGCATGACCGCGATCCTCCACCGCGGCGCGGACTCGACGCTGCCGGAGATGGAGCGGTTGCTGGGCATCGCTGTTGCCTAGCGTCACGCTCGACCCCGTCCGGGCGCGCAGGGTCCTGCTGTACGCGGTGGTCGTCCTGACCGCCCTGACGGCCGTGGCGCGGGTGGCCGAGGAGCTGGCGCCGGGCTCGGTCACGGCAAACGCGCTCCACTTCTTCGACGCGACCACCGAGCAGTCGATCCCGACGCTCTTCTCGACGCTGCTGCTGTCCGCCTGCGCCCTGCTCCTCGCCGGAATAGCCGCGAACGCCACCCGGCAGCGCGGGCGATGGTGGCTCCTCGCCGGCGTGCTCGCCTTCCTGGCGCTCGACGAGGCCGTCGGCTTCCACGAGGCGTCGGTGGAGCCGCTCAGGCGTCTGCTCGACGTGGACGGCCTCCTCTACTTCACGTGGGTGGTCCCGGCAGCGCTGTTCGTAGCGGCGCTCGTGCCTGCCTTCCGGCCGCTGCTCCGGGAGCTCGACCGGCCTCAGCGCCGCTTCGTCGTGACCGGAGCGGCCCTGTTCTTCGGCGGCGCGATCGGCCTCGAGCTCGTGGAGGGGTCCATGACTCAGGAGCACGGCGAGCGCTACGCCGGGCTCATCCCGGTGGCAACCGCCCAGGAGTGCCTCGAGATGACGGGAGTGGTCCTGGCCGCCTACGCGCTCGCCGACCGCCTGGCGCCGTGGCAGGGAGCGATGCGCCTGGCCCGCGGCGGCTGACTCAGAACGTCAGCCGCTCGAACTGCTCGTCGGCGGAGAGCATCTTGTCCCAGTCCACCTGGACCCGCTTCGGGTCGCGGCGGTCGGCCAGGACCGGCACGACCTGGCCCGGGTGCGGGTACTTGTCGCCCGGAGCGCTGCACTTGAGCTTGACCTTGTACGGCTCCCGCCCCGGCAGCTCGACCACGAGGTTGAGCTTCGCTCCCCCGATGTACTTCGGGGTCGGGTGCGGCGGGCGGCTGCGGCTGTGCACCAGGGCGACGCCCTCGATCCCGTCCTCGATCTTGCGGCCGAGCATGAGCCGCCGCACCAGCTTCCCGAAGTCCATCGCGCTCAGCCTCTCATCCGGCGCTGATCAGCGCCACGCCCACGAGCGCCGCCGCCGCGCCGCCGCGCTGGCTCGCGTGCAGGCGCTCGCCGAGCAGGAAGCGGGCGAGCACGAGCGTCGTGACCGGGTAGAGCGAGCCGAGCACCGACACGATGCTCACGAGGCCGAGCGTCGTGGCCGCGGCGAACAGGGCGTTGGCGCCCATGTCGAGCAGGCCCACGGCCACGACGGCCGTGGCGTCGCCGCGCGACATGCCGAGCTTGGGCCGCATCGCCAGCGCGGCGACGGTCAGAAAGGCGGTCGAGAGCGTCCGCCCGAGCACGAGCGTCCAGAGCAGGTCGTGGTCGCTCCCCTCGTCGAGCCCCACGAAGAAGACGCCGAAGCCCAGCGCGGCGACCAGCGCCAGGCCCACCCCGGAGGAGGTGCGGGCGGTGAGCACGCGCTCCTCGTCGCCGGGCGGCTCGTACGACGCCACGGCCACGCCCACGATCGCCACCGCGATCCCGGCCAGCTGCAGGCCCGCCGGGCGCTCGCCGCCGATCACGCCGACGGCCACCGGGATCGCCGCCGCGCTCGCCGAGATCGGCGCCACCACGCCCATGGCGCCGACCGAGAGCGCGCGGTAGAAGGCGGCGAGCCCGACGGTCCCCGAGATCGCGTTCGAGACCGCCCACGGCAGCACCTCCGGCGGCGGCCCCTCCCCCCGGATGGCCGCCGCGACCGCGACCGCCACGAGCCCGGCGGCCTGCGAGATCAGCAGCACGGTGAGCAGCTGGAGCTGCCGGCTCTTAAGGCCGCCGAGGAAGTCAGCCGCTCCCCACACCAGAGCGGACGCGAATCCGAGTGCTATCGCCGCCACGCACCTATCCTGCCAACCGTCATGCCGAGGCTCCTGCCGTCAGTCGACGCGGTCGTGAACGCGGCCGCCAACGTCTGGGACATGTCGCCCCTCGGCTCCGGCCTCG
>DASVVS010000021.1:0-1761 GCA_036386455.1 Thermoleophilaceae bacterium | reverse complement strand
GACCGGCCGGTGCAGCACCGCTCCCATTGCGCGCAGCGTACCCGCATGCGAGCATCCTGGCCGGATGGATCGCTCCGAGCTGCAGACGCTCCAGGCCCCGCTCAAGGACCGCTACCGCGAGGACCCCCGCGCGGCGCTGGTCACGCTCAGCGCGCGCGGCTCGCTGGACGAGGGGATCGCGTGCTCGGTCGACACGGGCCGCGCGATCGCCCAGGCGGGCCTCCACCCCGCGACGGGCGGCGACGGGTCGCAGCTCTGCTCGGGCGACATGCTGCTGGAGGCGCTCGTCGCGTGTGCCGGCGTGACCCTGCGCTCGGTCGCCACCTCGCTGGAGATCCCCGTGGCGGGCGGCTCGGTGACGGCGGAGGGCGACCTCGACTTCCGCGGCACGCTCGCGGTCGACCGCGAGGCGCCCGTCGGCTTCCGATCGATCAGGCTGCGCTTCGACCTGGACACCGACGCGGACGACGAGCAGCTCGCCACCCTGCTTCGCCTGACCGAGCGCTACTGCGTGGTGCTCCAGACGATCGCGGGCGGTTCGCAGGTCGAGTCGAGCTGCGAACGCTCGCATGCGAGCGCGTGATCGACGGGCTTGGCCTCTAGCCCGCCCGAGCGCGTTCCGCTGATCCACAGGCGCTTTCCGCGCACCGCGGACATGCTCCCGCGCGTGCCGATCTGCTCCCTCCCCACGCCCGTGCGCGCCGCACCCGGCCTCGGCGAGGACGTCTGGGTCAAGGACGACGCTCTCAGCGCCGAGCCGTGGGGCGGCAACAAGCCGCGCAAGCTCGAATGGATCCTCGCCGCGGCGAAGGCGGGCGGGTTCGGCACGGTCGTCACCTTCGGTGGCCTCGGCACCAACCACGGCCTCGCGACCGCCGTCTACGGGCAGCGGGAGGGCATGCGCTGCGTGCTCGCGCTGGCCGAGCAGCCGCGCGACGAGCACGTCGAGCGCCAGCTCGAGCGCCTGCGCGCGGCCGCCACGCGCGTGCACCTCACCGGCACCGCGCGCCGAACGGCGCTCGCCGTCCCGTGGCTCGCGCTCCGCTACGCCCAGCTTCGCCCGCCGCGGCCGCCGTACCTGCTGCCGCCCGGCGGCTCCTCGCCGCTCGGGGCGGTGGGCTTCGTGGAGGCCGCGCTCGAGCTGGCGGAGCAGGTCGAGGCCGGGGAGCTTCCGGAGCCGTCGGGCGTGGCCGTCGCGCTCGGCTCGGGCGGGAGCGCCGCCGGGCTGGCGGCCGGGCTCGCGATCGCCGGGCTGCGCACGCGCGTGGACGCGGTGCTCGTGAACGACCAGCTCAAGCTGACGGAGGCGACCGTCACTCGCCTCGCGCGCCGCACGCTGCGGCTGCTCGCCAAGCGCGGCGCGGACGTGGACGGCGTGGTGCCGAACGAGATCCGCGTGGTGCGCGGGTTCATGGGCGCGGGCTACGGGCACGCCACGCCCGAGGCGGGCGAGGCGCAGCGGCTCGCCGCCGCGGCCGAGGACCTGGCGCTCGACCCCGTCTACACCGGCAAGACGCTCGCCGCGATCCGCGCGGGTGCGAGCGGCGGCGGGCCGGTCGTGTTCTGGAACACGAACAACGGCCGGGCCTACTAGGGCGGGCGCAGCCGCCCGAGGAGCCGGCTAGCGCCCGAGCAGGCGCGCGCGGAACGTGCCGCGGCCCGGCCTGCGCGACTTGCCCACCTCGCCGACCGCGCCGCGCAGCCCGACGCAGCCGATGCAGCCCACGCACCCCTCGCAGTCGATGCAGCCGATGCAGCCCA
>DASVVS010000020.1:0-18204 GCA_036386455.1 Thermoleophilaceae bacterium | reverse complement strand
CCGCTCGATCAACTACCGCCTGCGCGACTGGCTGCTCTCGCGCCAGCGGTACTGGGGCTGCCCCATCCCGATCGTCCACTGCGACCGCTGCGGGCTCGTCCCGGTGCCGCTGGACCAGCTGCCGGTTGAGCTGCCCGACGTGCGCGACTACGCGCCCAAGGGCCGCTCGCCGCTGGCCGCTGCCGAGGAGTGGGTCAACGTCGACTGCCCAACCTGCGGCGGGCCGGCGCGGCGCGAGACGGACACGATGGACACCTTCGTCGACTCCTCCTGGTACTTCATGCGCTACTGCGACGCGCTGAACGACGGGGCCCCGTTCGACCGCGCGGTGGTGGACGCCTGGATGCCGGTCGACCAGTACATCGGCGGCGTCGAGCACGCGATCCTGCACCTGATGTACGCGCGCTTCTTCGTGAAGGCGCTGGCGGACACGGGCCACGTCGGCTTCCAGGAGCCGTTCGCCCGGCTCTTCACGCAGGGGATGATCACGCGCGACGGGGCGAAGATGTCCAAGTCGAAGGGCAACGTGATCTCGCCGCGCGAGTACGTGGAGCGCTTCGGCGCGGACACCGCGCGCAGCTACATGCTCTACATCGGTCCCCCCGAGCAGGGGGCGGATTGGTCCGACGAGGGGGTCTCGGGCATCAATCGCTTCCTCGGCCGGCTCTGGCGGCTCGCGGCCGAGACCGCCGAGCGGACCCCGGCCTCGGAGGCGCCGGTCGGCGATCCCTCGCCGCTGCTGCGCAAGACGCACTGGGCGATCGAGCGCGTCACGGCGGGGCTGCGCGACCGCTTCGCGTTCAACACGTCGATCGCCGCCGTGATCGAGCTCGTCAACGACGCGTACCTGCAGAAGGACGAGCTGGCCGCGTCCGAGCACGGCGCCACGCAGCTGCGCTTCGCCGTCGCCATGGCGGGGTCGCTGATCTTCCCCTTCGCCCCGCATCTGGGGGCCGAGGTCTTCGAGCTGATGACGGGGCGGCGGGTGTGGGAGGAGCCGTGGCCGGAGGCCGACCCGGCGATGCTGCGGGCCGACGTGGTCGAGCTCGTCGTGCAGGTGAACGGCAAGCTGCGCGACCGGGTGGAGGCGCCGGCGGGCGCGGATCGAGACGAGCAGGAGCGGATCGCCCGCGAGTCCCCGCGGATCGCCCAGTACGTGGACGGCGGCGAGGTCGTGAAGACGATCGTCGTGCCGGACAAGCTCGTCAACTTCGTAGTGCGGTAGCGGCGGTGGCGGCGTACGTGGCCGTCGTCGGATCGGGCGAGGCGACGGCATCCCATGCCGAGCTGGCGGAGCGGGTCGGCCGCGGCCTCGCGGAGCGCGGCGCGATCGTCGTCACCGGCGGGCTCGGGGGCGTGATGGAGGCCGCGTCGCGCGGCGCGCGGGAGGCGGGCGGCACCACGGTCGGGATCCTTCCGGGCCCAGATCGCTCGGCGGCCAACCCGTACGTCGACGTGGCCATTCCCACCGGCCTCGGCGAGGCGAGGAACGCGCTCGTGGCGCGCGCGGCCGACGCGCTGATCGCGGTCGGGGGCTCCTGGGGGACGCTGTCGGAGATCGCGCTGGCGCTGCGTGCGGGCAAGCGGGTCGTCGGATTCGAGAGCTGGGAGGTCGCTGCTCCCGACATGCCCGCGGAGCGGATCCTGGCGGCGGCGGATCCCGAGGAGGCGGTCGAGCTGGCGCTGGAGGGACTCGGTGGCTGAGCGGGTGCGGCGGCGGGTCGTGGTGCACGGCGAGGTGCAGGGCGTGTTCTTCCGCGACTCGACGCGCCGGGAGGCGGAGCGCCGGGGGGTGGCCGGATGGGTGGCCAACCGCCCCGATGGGACGGTCGAGGCGGCGTTCGAGGGCGAGCCCGAGGCGGTCGAGGCACTGGTCGAGTTCTGCCGCTCCGGGCCGCCGCGGGCGCGCGTCGAGCGGTTGGAGGAGAGCGAGGAGGAGCCGCGCGGCGACGAGGGCTTCCGCGTCGGGTAGGGTCCCGGCCGTTCAGCGGGGGCGAACGGGGGGGCGGGATGCGCAGGTCTGTGACGGTGCTCGGGCTCGCGGCGGTGCTGGCGGTGGCCGGCGGCTGCGGCGGCGACGACGGTGGCGACGGCGGCGGTGGGGGCGGATCGGGAGGCGGATCCGGCGGCAGTACCGCGGCCGACGAGAGGGCCGCGCGCGGCGCGCTCAACGACTACATCGCCGCGCTCGTGGACAACGATCCAGAGGCGGCGTGCGCGAAGCAGACAGAGCGCGCCCAGAGGGACGCGGCCGACGAGGTGCCCGGCGCGGGCTCGTGCGAGCGCGCGCACGAGGTCATCCTCAGCGCGCTCGGACCGAAGGTGAAGGAGCTCGACGACCAGCTCGCGAAGGCGCTGACGAAGATCGAGGTCTCCGGCGACACGGCCACCCTGACCTCACCGAAGGATCCCGGCGCGGAGATGAAGCTGCGCCGCGAGGGCGGCGAGTGGAAGATCGACGACAAGGTCGTGACGTACACGCCGAACTAGCCGGGCGCCGCTTCACCCCGCCGCCCGCGCCCGTCGCGGAGGCGTGTTACGGAATTGTCACACGCCCGGCACACGGTCGTCACGTACGTAACCCACGTGTGACGCGGCGCCGCGTACGGTCGCGGCATGGACTTCGATCGCGACAGGTTGCGGGCCGCGGGCTGGGTCGCGGCCGCGCTGCTCGTGGCCGTGCTCGCGGTGCGAGCGCTCACCTCGGGCGGGGGCGACGATCCTCAGGCGGTCAGCTTGGCTCCCGTCCCCGGACAGGCGGGCGCGCCGGCCGGGCCCGCCTCGCCGGGTGGCCCTCTCCCGCCGGGCGCCGGGGTCGTGGTGCAGGTGGCGGGCGAGGTCAGGCGGCCGGGCGTCTACACGGTTCGCGCGGGCGCGCGCGTGCACGAGGCCGTGGAGCGGGCGGGTGGCCTCACCCGCCGTGCCGATCCGGCCGGCGTGAACCTCGTGGCGAAGCTCGGCGACGGGCAGCAGGTGATCGTGCCCAGGCGTGGCGCGGCCGGGGCTGCGGGCGCGGGGGCGCCCGGGTCCGCTGCGTCCCCGGGAGCAGCGGGCGGCGGCGCGGGCGCGGACGGCGGCTCGGGCACGGCCGGCCCTAAGGTCAGCCTGGGTAGCGCGACGGTCGAGCAGCTCGACGCCATCGACGGCATCGGCCCGACGCTCGCGCAGCGCATCGTCGAGTACCGCCAGGAGAACGGCGGCTTCAGCTCGATCGACGAGCTGCGCCAGGTCGACGGGATCGGCGAGAAGCGCTTCGAGTCGCTGCGCGAGGCGGTCACGCCGTAGATGTGGACCCGCCGCTTCGCTGGCTCGATCGCAGGCGGCCCCACGTCGCCGTCGCGGCGCTCGCCACCGGGCTCGCCGCCGCGCCGGCGCTGCCCCGCTCGCACCTGCTCCTCGCCGCGGCCCTCGCTGCCGCCGCCGCCCTGCTCCGCGTCGCCGGGGTCCCGGCGGTCGCTGTCATCGCCGCGCTCGCGCTCGTCCTCGGCGCCGTGGCCGGCGGGGCGCGGCTCGCCGCGATCGACCGCACGGCCGACCGGGCGCTCCTGGCCGACCGCGCTGAGGGCCCCGCCGTCGTCCTCCAGCGGCCGCGGCGCACGCGCTTCGGCTCGTGGGCGATCGTGCAGCTGGGCTCCGGTCCTGGCGCGGGCGCGCGGGTCGCCGCCCGGGCCGGCGCCGGGATCCGCTGGCCGGCGGGCGGCGAGCCCGGCACGGGCGTCCTCGTCTCCGGGTCGCTCGAGCGCCCGCGCCGCACGCCGGGCTCCCGCCTCGACTGGCCGGCGTTCCTGCGCCGGCGCGGAGTGGCGGCCGAGCTCGAGCTCGACTCGCTGCGGCCCGCGGCCGGGCGGCGCGGCGGCTTCGCTGGCTGGATCGACTCGATCCGGCGCCGCGCCGAGGCCGGGGTCGCGGCGGGTGCATCGCCGGAGGACGCGGCCGTGGCGCGCGGCATGGTGCTCGGCCAGGACGAGGCGATCGACCCGCTCGTGGTCGACGACTTCCGCCGCTCCGGCCTCGGCCACCTCCTGGCGGTGAGCGGTCAGAACGTGGTGCTGCTCTGCGCGCTCGCGGCGCCGCTGCTCATGGCGGCCGGAGCGGGGATCCGGGCGCGGGTCGCCTGGCTCGCGGCGGTCGTGGCCCTCTACGTGCTCGTGGCGGGGGCGGGACCCTCGCTGCAACGCGCCGCCGCCATGGCGGTCGCCGGACTGGCGGCACTGGCGGGGGGACGCGTGCGGTCGCGCTGGTACGCGCTGCTGACCGCCGCGGCGATCACGCTCGCGGTGGATCCGCGCGTCGCGGCCGAGCCGGGCTGGCAGCTCTCGTTCGCGGCCGTCACAGGGATCCTGCTGCTCGCGCGGCCGCTGCGCCGGCGGCTGCGCGGCCTTCCGGGGCCGCTGGCGGAAGGCGCCTCGATGACGCTCGCCGCCACGCTCGCGACGGTCCCGATCGCCGGTCACCACTTCGGCGTCGTCTCGGTGGCGGGGCTGGGTGCGAACCTCGTGGTGCTGCCGCTCGTCGCTCCCATCGTCTGGCTCGGGCTCGTGCAGGCGGCGCTGGGGATCGCGGCGGGGGCGGTCCCCGGGGCGGACCCGCTCGCAATGGCGGCCGCGGGTGCTCTGGGCCAGGCCAACCGGGCGCTCATCGGGGCCCTCGTGCGGGTGGCGGAGGAGTTCGCGGCCCTGCCCGGCGCCGAGCTGCGGCTGCCGCTTGGCTCGCCGCTCGCCGTGGCCGCGGCGTACGCCGTCCCCGCGGGGGCGTGGCTCGCGGTGCGGCTGCGCTCGGTACGCGGCGGCAAGCGTGGTGCCCGCGGCTCCGGAGGCTCCGGCGGCCCCGGCGCCGGCGGCTTCGGCGGCTCCGGCCGATCCGGCGGCTCCGGCTCCGCCACCCGGCTCGCCTCCGCCGCGACCGCCCTCACCCAGACCCTCCGCGCCCGCGCGCCGGAGCTCGCCGGCGCCTGGCGCCGCGCGGCCTTCCACAAGCGCCTCGCCCTGGTCGTGGCGGCCGCCGCGCTCGGCGCCCTCGCCTGGCAGCGCGCCGCCGGCCCGGCAGCGCCGCCCGGCCATCTCACCGTCAGCTTCCTCGACGTCGGCCAGGGCGACGCCACGCTGATCCAGGACGGCTCCGGCGCGGCGGTGCTCTTCGACGCGGGACCGCCGGAGGCTCGGACCTACCGCCTGCTCCGGCGCGCCGGAGTGCGAAGCCTCGACCTGGTGGTCGCCACGCACGCCTCGCGCGACCACCACGGCGGCCTGGTCGAGGTGCTCCGCCGGGTCCGGACCGGCGCGCTGCTCGACGGCGGCGACGGCAGCCGCGACCCCGGCTTCGCCGCCGTCCTCGCCGAGGCGCGGCGCCGCGGCGTCCGCCGCATGGCGCCACAGGTGGGCCGGACGGTCGCGGTGGGCCGCCTCCGCATCCGGATCCTCGGTCCGCCGCCGCGCCCGCCGGGCCCCCCGCCCGAGGACCCGAACCCGCGCGCGCTCGCCACGGTCGTCAGCGCCGGCGCCTTCGACCTGTTCCTCTCCGGCGACGCCGAGAGCCCCGCCCTGCTCGGCTACGAGCTCCCGCGCGTGGAGGCGATGAAGGTCCCGCACCACGGCAGCGCCGATCCCGGCCTCCCGCGGCTGCTCGACCGCCTCGCGCCGGCGGTGGCCGCGATCGAGGTGGGGGAGGGGAACCCCTACGGGCACCCGACTCCCTCCACGCTCGCCACCCTTCGCGCGAAGGTCCCGCACGTACGCCGCACCGACCAGGACGGCACCGTCCGCATCACCGTTCGCCGCGGCCGGATGGTGGTCGAGTGAATCGACGTCGAGCGCGCCTCAGCCGCAGGCGCCGCCGGGCCGAGCCGCGCGCACGGAGCCAGCCGCCGCCGAGCGGACCGGAGCCAGCCGCCCGCCCGCGTACCATCGCCCCGTGGCCGCGCTCAAGCCCGCCTACCTCGTCTGCGGCGAGGACAACGCGAAGATCGACGCGTGGCGCTCGCGCGTCCGCCGCCGCGCCGAGGACGAGAACGGGCCCGGCTCACTGGAGGGCCTCGACGCGCGCCAGCAGTCGCCCGACGAGGTCGCCGCCTCGCTCGCCGCGCTCACCTTCGGCGGCGGCACGCGCTACGTGATGGTCGACGGCGTCGAGTCGTGGAAGCCGAACGTGCTCGAGCCGCTCGAGCGCGAGCTCGCCTCGCCCCCGCCCGACACCGTGCTAGTGCTGGTTGCTCGCGGCAAGGCGCCCGACCGCCTGTCCGCGGCGGTCGACAAGGCGGGCGGCGAGCTGCGCGAGTACGCCGCGCCCAAGCCGCGCGAGCTGCCGCGCTGGACGATCGAGCGCGCCGCGGAGGAGGGCCTGACTCTCGACCTGGAGGCCGCGCGCACGCTCGTGAGCATGGTCGGCAACAACCAGCAGCGGCTCGCGCGCGAGGTGGAGAAGCTCGCTCTGCTCGCACACCCCAAGGACAGCCTGACCGCGCAGCAGATCGCGCGGCTCGCGTCGGGCGAGACGAGCGGCCAGGGCTACGACCTCGCCGACGCGCTGGTGGCGGGGGACCTCGAGCAGTCGCTGCGCCTGGCCGAGCGGCTCGTGGAGCGCGGCGAGCGCCCCGCCCGCCTGGTCTACCCGATCCTCAGCGGCCTGCGCCGCTCGCTGCGCGCGGCCGAGCTGGCGGACGCGGGCGTGTCCGACGCCCAGCTCGCCAAGGAGCTGCGGGTGCCGCCGTGGCTCGCGAAGAAGATCGCCGCGCAGGCGCGCCGCGCGGACCGCGACGCCCTGGAGCGCGCCCTCTGCGCCTTCGCCGACCTCGAGGTGCAGATGCGCGGCGGCGAGTGCGTGGACGACGAGAGCGGGCTCACGCTCGCGCTCGCGCGCGCCGCTGCCTGACGCGCGCGCCGTCGCCGCCTGACGCTCGCGCCGCCGCCTGAGGCGCGCGCCGCCCCGGGCGAAGCCGGGGCGTTGAAGGATTGAGGACCCTATGGGGTCCTCAGGGCTTCACTGGGGCGGCAGCAGAGCCGTCGCCGAGGGGAAGCCGCCGCCGAGGGGAAGCCGGCGCCGAGGGGAAGCCGCCGAGGGGAAGCCGGCGCCGAGGGGAAGCCGCCGAGGGGAAGCCGGCGCCTAGGAGGAGCCGGCGCCCGCGCGGATCTTCGCCGCGCGCGCCTTCTTGCGCGCCCCGGTGTTCCGGTGCAGCGCCCCGCGCTTCACGGCCCGGTCGACCGTGGAGGTGAGCTCGCGCAGCTCGGTGTCCGCCCGCGCGGAGTCGCCCGCGGCGACGGCCTCCTCGAGCCGGCGGAAGTACGTCTTGATGGTCGACGTGTAGCGGCGGTTCTCGAGCCGCTCGCGCGCCGACCGCTGGATCCGCTTTTCTTGTGACGCGATGTTGGCCACGGCGGGAGAGAGTAGCGACGAATCACGCGGGGACGCGGCCGAGGCCGCCGCTCCGCCCGAGGGCGAGGCCGCGCGCGGGCGCCGCCTGGCCGTGAGCACCGCGTTCTTCTCGGCCGCCACCGCGCTCTCGCGCGTCATGGGCCTCCTTCGCGAGATCTACGCGGCCAGCCTGTTCGGCGTCAAGGGCCCGATGTCGGCCTTCACGATCGCCTTCCAGGTGCCGAACCTGATCCGCGCGCTCGTGGCGGACGCGGCCCTGCAGGGCGCCTTCGTCCCGGTCTTCACCGAGCTGCTCGAGAAGGACCGCCGGCGCGAGGCGTTCAAGGTCGCCTCCGGCCTCCTCACGCTGATCGCGATGGTGCTCGGCGCCATCACGCTGGTCTTCGTGATCGCGGCACCGGCCGTGATCGAGCTGGTCACGCCCGGCTTCGACGACGAGCCCGTGCTCCGCGACCTCACGGTCGGCCTGTCCCAGCTCATGTTCCCGATCGTCCTGCTGCTCGCGCTGGCGGGCGTGACGGTCGGGATGCTCAACTCGTTCGACCGCTTCGGCGCGGCCGCGATCGCGCCGGTCTTCTGGAACCTCGCGATCATCGCCTGCCTCGTCGGCCTCACGCCGGTCTTCAGCGGCGACGACGACATCTATGCCTACGCCATCGGCGTGCTGGCGGGCACCGTGGTCCAGCTCCTCCTGCCGCTGCCCTGGCTGCGCGGCACGGGCGGTCGCTTCACGCTCAACTTCGACTGGCGCAACGAGCACGTGATCCGCGTCCTGAAGCTGATGCTGCCGGTCACGATCGCGCTCGGCCTCATCAACTTCAGCCTCCTGATCAACTCGTTCTTCGGCACCCTCGTGAGCGAGGAGGCGCCCGCCGCGATCGACAAGGCGTTCCGGATCTACATGCTCCCCCAGGGGATCTTCAGCGTGGCGATCGCCACCGTCGTGTTCCCCACGCTCGCCCGCTTCGCCGCCCGTAGGGAGTACGGCGACCTGCGCCGCACGATGGCCAACGGCATGCGCCAGATCTGCCTGCTGCTGATCCCGTCGGCGGCGTTCATGGCGGTCCTCGCCGAGCCGATCACCCGCCTCGTCTACGAGCGCGGCGAGTTCGACGCGGCCGCCACCAACCTCGTGGCCGAGGCCATGTTCTGGTGGGCCTTCAGCCTCCCGGCCCAGGGCGTGAGCCTGCTGCTCTCGCGCACGTACTTCAGCCTCCAGCGGCCGTGGATGACCACGGCGCTCGCGGGGGCGAACATGGTCGTGAACGCGATCGTCGCGCTGGCGCTGTACGAGCCGCTCGGGGTAGGCGGCATCGTGATCGGAACGGTCGTCGGCACCGTGGGCATGGCGCTCGCGCAGGCGTGGTACCTGCGCCCGGACCTCGGCGGGGTGGAGGGCGCGCAGACCTTGGCCGCGCTCATCCGCATGCTCGCCGCCGCCGCGCTCCTGGCGGGCGTGGCCTACGCGACCTGGTGGGCGCTCGACGAGGCGCTCGGCGGCGCGCTCTGGGCGCAGATCGTGAGCGTGGGAGCGGCGATCGCCACCGGCACCGCCGCATACGCCGCCGCGGTGTGGCTGCTGCGGATCGAGGAGGCACGCCAGATCGCCCGCCTCGTGGGATCCCGCTTCGGCCGTGCCTAGCATCTAGGCGTGGCCGCGCCCGCCTCCAACATCCGCAACTTCTCGATCATCGCCCACATCGACCACGGGAAGTCGACCCTGGCCGACCGCATCCTCGAGGTCACCGGGGCGGTCGACCCGCGCAAGCACCGCCCGCAGGTGCTGGACAAGATGGACCTCGAGCGCGAGCGCGGCATCACGATCAAGGCGCAGGCGGTCCGCGTGGAGTACGAGGCGCGCGACGGCGAGACCTACCGCCTGCACCTGATCGACACGCCCGGGCACGTGGACTTCACCTACGAGGTCTCGCGCTCCCTGGCCGCCTGCGACGGCGCTCTGCTGCTGGTGGACGCCTCGCAGGGCGTCGAGGCTCAGACGCTCGCCAACACCTACCTCGCGGTCGACGCCGGCCTGGAGCTGATCCCCGCGCTCAACAAGCTCGACCTGCCCGGCGCCGAGCCCGAGCGCGTGGCCGGCGAGATCACCGAGCTGCTGGGCGAGCCCGCCGACGACGTGATCCGCATCTCCGCGAAGACAGGCGAGGGGGTTGCCGACATCCTCGAGTCGATCGTGCAGCGCGTCCCGTCGCCTGCGGGCGACCTCGACGCGCCCCCGCGCGCGCTGATCTTCGACTCCGAGTTCGACCAGTACCGTGGCGTGATCGC
Source organism: Thermoleophilaceae bacterium (assembly GCA_036386455.1). GTDB lineage: Bacteria > Actinomycetota > Thermoleophilia > Solirubrobacterales > Thermoleophilaceae > AC-37. The sequence continues at coordinate 8,550 of DASVVS010000020.1, read as the reverse complement.
CTACGTGCGCGTGGTCGACGGCCGGCTCACCAAGCGCGACGCGATCCTCGCGATGCAGACCGGCACCGAGGCCGACATCGACGACATCGGCTACTTCGGCCCCGACATGACGCCGGTCGACGGTCTGAGCGCCGGCGAGGTGGGCTACGTGATCACGGGCGTGAAGGACGTCTCGCAGCTGCGGGTGGGCGACACGCTCACCACGCGCGCGAACCCGGCCACCGAGGCGCTGCCCGGCTACCGCGAGGTCAAGCCGATGGTGTTCTGCGGCCTGTTCCCGGTCGAGACCGACCAGTTCGCCGACCTCCGCGACGCCCTCGAGAAGCTCTCCCTGAACGACGCCGCCCTGAGCTGGGAGCCGGAGACCAGCCAGGCGCTCGGGTTCGGCTTCCGCTGCGGCTTCCTCGGCCTGCTCCACATGGACATCGTGCGTGAGCGGCTCGAGCGCGAGTACGACCTCGAGCTGATGGCCACGACGCCGAACGTCGAGTACGAGGTCACGCTCACCAACGACGAGGTCATCACCGTCCACTCGCCGAGCGACATGCCCGACCGCGCGCGCATCGTCGAGATCCGCGAGCCCAACATCCGGGCGACGATCCTCTGCCCGAAGGAGCACGTGGGCGCCGTGATGGACCTCTGCCAGGAGCGCCGCGGCCTGCACGTGGACATGAGCTTCCTGTCGGAGGCGCGCGTGCAGCTGCGCTACGACCTGCCGCTGGCCGAGATCGTGCTCGACTTCTTCGACCAGCTCAAGTCGCGCACGAAGGGCTTCGCCTCGCTCGACTACGAGCTGATCGGCCTGCGCCCCGCCGACCTCGTCAAGCTCGACATCCTGCTGGCCGGCGACATGGTCGACGCGCTGTCGATGATCGTGCACAAGGACAAGGCCTACGCCGCCGGGCGCGGCCTGACCGAGCGGCTCTTCAAGCAGATCCCGCGCCAGCAGTTCGAGGTCGCGATCCAGGCTGCGATCGGCTCGAAGATCATCGCCCGCGAGTCCGTCAAGCCGGTCCGCAAGGACGTGATCGCCAAGTGCTACGGCGGCGACATCAGCCGCAAGCGAAAGCTGCTCGAGAAGCAGAAGGCCGGCAAGAAGCGGATGAAGCAGGTCGGCCGGATCGAGGTGCCGCAGGAGGCCTTCCTGTCCGTGCTGGAGATCGGCGGCAACGGCGGCTCCAGCAACGGCGACGGCAAGCGCTAGCGCTAGCGCCAGTCGAGCGCGTAGAGCCGGTAGCCGCTCGACTCGTCCTCGCCCTTGAAGAGCGCCACGTAGACGGTCGTACGCGTGTGCGTTGCGCTCAGGCCGGCGGCGCTGGCGCGCGGGTCGAGCCGCACGACCACGCGCTCCTCGCCGCGGGTGGCGCGGCCGCGCACCTGCCGGCCCTTCACCCACGTGACGATCCCGCCGCCGATCGTGACCGAGCGGCAGGCGATCGCCCCGCAGCGGTCGAGGCGAGCCACGCGCTGGCCGAAGCTCCGGTCGGTGGTGCCCCGGTAGAGGTCGAGAGAGGTGGGGCGCTCGCGCGAGTCGCGCCCGGTGTGGGCGACAGTGAACGGGCTCGCGGCGGCCACGACGTAGTGGGCGGGGCGCGGAGGGGAGAGCGGCACGAGCGTCGCGCTGTTGAGGTTGCGAGGGACCCGCGCGTCGGAGGGATCCTCCCCGAAGTCGTGTCGCTGACCGGTCCGCCAGTCCAGGTAGGTGCGGAACACGTGGCCGGGCTGTGGCCGCGACTCGCCCGCCAGCCAGCGGGTGCCGATCTCGGTGAAGTCGTCGCCCGGCTGGGCCGGCACGTCGTTGATGCTCTCCTGCACCAGGTTCACGACCTCGTAGCGGCGGTCCGGGGCGGGGTCCGGCGGCGGCTCGCCCTCCGCGGGCGGGTCGGGCGGGCACTGGCGCAGCAGCCGCGCGCCCTCGGCGAGCGCGATCAGCCGGCAGCCGGGCGGGTTCGAGAGCTCGAAGCTCCTGCCGCGGGCGTCGTCGCGGATCGTGATGCTGGTCGCGTTCGGCTGGTACGCCGCCCAGCGGGTCCCGTCGGTGACCACGGCGGTCCGTCCGGTGCCGAGCGCGCGCAGCTCGCCGTCGGCCGCGGAGGCCGAGGCCGGGATCGCCATCGAGACGACGAATGCGAGCACGAGCGCGAGCCGCACGTCCATCCTGCGCGTCACAACCCGTGTACCGCTTGAAAGTTGCCTACGCGCCAAATCCCGCTCCCCGCCGCATCCCTGCACTGACACGCAGGATCCTACGCGCCAAGGCGGAGGCGCCTCGCTACCATCGCCGTCGTGCTCTGGCGGGGGGTCCGTGCAAAGGCGTCCGTGATCGCGGCTCTGGCCGCGCTCGTGGCCCTGCCCGCCGCGGCCCAGGCGGCCGATCCGCCGGCCGGCGCCACCTGGACGCAGACCCGGATCCCGTCGACCGACGGCGTCAGCCTGTACGTGGACGTCCTGCGGCCCAAGGGCCTGAAGGAGACGGACAAGACGCCGGTCATCCTCTCGATCGGGCCGTACTTCAACCACTCCGGCCAGCTCGGGCCGGTGGGACTGGCCCAGGACGCGCCGTACGACCCGATCACCGGCGGCCCGTCCGACCGCTTCTACGACTTCATCAACGGCGCCAAGGTCTTCGACCGCGGCTACACGTGGGTCCAGGTGGACCTGCGCGGCTTCGGCGGCAGCAACGGCTGCCTCGACTGGGCCGGTCCCGGCGAGCAGGCCGACGTGAAGGCCGCGGTGGAGTGGGCCGCCAGCCAGCCGTGGTCGACCGGCAAGGTCGGCATGTACGGCAAGTCCTACGACGCCGTGACCGGCATGCTCGGGATCGTCCAGCAGCCGAAGGGCCTGGCCGCCGTCGTCTCGCAGGAGCCGCTCTACGACATGTACCGCTACCTGTGGGCCAACCGCGTGCGCTACCCGAACAACGCGGCCACGCCGAACCTCTACAACGCGATCGCCGCGAGCCCGGGAGCCGCGGGCGACACGCTCGCCTACCAGGAGTCGGCGATCAACGACCTCCAGCGGCCCGGCTGCCCGGCGTTCAACTTCGCCGACCAGCAGAACCCCGACCACGACTCGCAGTACTGGAAGGACCGCCACCTCATCAACCGCTCGAAGGGCAAGCGCACGCCGTTCTTCCTCACCCAGGGGCTGCTCGAGTTCAACACCGACCCCGATGGCGTCGCGGACTACCTCAACGCGATCGAGGGGCCGAAGCGGGCGTGGATCGGGATGTGGGACCACGTGCGCGGCAGCGACAAGACCGACGACGGCCGCCTGGCGATGGGCCGCTCGACCTGGTTCGAGGAGACGATGCGCTTCTACGACCGCTACGTGGCCGGCAAGCCGGACAGCGAGGCGCCCGTGTCGAAGGACCCGCCGGTCGCGCTCCAGACGAACGACGGCAAGTGGCGCACCGAGCAGAGCTGGCCGCCGAAGGACGCGACGGCGCTGAACGCGCCGCTCAAGTCGGGCAGCTACACCGACGACGGCACCGAGAGCGGCTACAACGACGGCGCGACGCCGCCCATCTGGACCTTCTCGCCGCCGCTTCAGAACGAGGCCGAGCTGGCCGGCACGCCGCGGGTGACCGTGGACGTGGACGCGCCCGCCAACGCCAACCTCGTGGCCGACCTCTACGACGTGGACGACAAGGGCCGGGCGACGATCGTCTCGCGCCACGCCTACCTGCTCCCCGGGTCGGGCAAGGTGAGCTTCAACCTCTACGACCAGGACTGGAAGCTCGCGCGCGGCCACCGGATCGGGGTGATGGTGAGCGGCTCGAACCAGGGCTTCTTCGTGCACGCGCCCACCGGCCAGGAGGTCACCGTCAAGAGCGCCTCGATCTCGCTGCCGTTCATCCAGTGCCAGCGGGTCCAGGACCTCCAGGGCGCGAGCGCGCCGTTCCTCGAGAACTATCTCCGCACGGAGCCGTTCCAACTTCCCGCGGACCTGATCAGCCAGAACACGGTGAACAGCTTCCCGCTGCCCGAGGCGCTGCGCGACTGCAGCGCGACGGTGGCCGGCGGCGGCGCCGACTGCGTGGACCGGCGCAAGTTCTCCTTCCGCATCAAGCAGCCGCGCCGCGGGCGGATCGTGCGCGTGACCGCCTACCTCGACGGCAAGAAGCTGAAGACCGTGCGCGGCAAGCGCGTCACGCGGCTGGACATCGCCAGGTTCCCGAAGGGCGACCACACGCTGCGGATCGTCGCGCAGCACGCGACCAAGAAGTACACGATCTCCACGCGTCAGTACCGGGGCTGCAACAAGGGCGCCCCGACCACGATCGTCCGGACCTAGACGAGCGCTCGGATCGTCGCCTCGAGCAGGGCGATGGCCTGCTCGACGTCGCGCATGTCGGCGGTCTCGTCGGGAGAATGCGGGTTCTCGATCGGCACTAGCAGCGCGACTGCGGGAATGCCCGTCGTGCGCTGCACGCGGCCGGCCTCCGACGTGCCGAGGCTGACCACCTCGCGCTGCCAGTGGATGCCGAGCTCCCGGGCGGCGCGGTCGACGGCGGCGATGAGCGGGGGGTGCCCGACCATGCCGCCGTCCAGCAGCGTCACGGCAGGCCCTTCGCCCACGACGACCGGCGACTCTCGCACCTGGCCCGGAGTCGTCGCGTAGGTGATGTCGACAGCGACCAGAACCTCGGGATCGATGTCGCGCGCGACGCGCAGCACGCCGGCCTGCTCGGACTCTTCGCGGGTAGTCCAGGCGAATGCAACCGGGAGCCGCTCGCCCGCAAGCGCGCGCGCCGCATGGAGAGTGAGCAGGCAACCGATGCGGTCGTCGAGCGACGGGGACGTGACGCGGCCGTCGCCGGCCTCCTCGAAGGCGGCTGCGTAGACGACGAGGTCGCCGGTGGCGACCCGGTCCAGGGCGGCTCCATGGAGGACGCCGCCCTCCTCGCCGAGCGACTCGAGCTCGGCGTCGAGTGCCTCGCCGTCCGCGAGGAGGACACGTACGGGCACGGTCCGACCGGCATCCACGGTCGGGCTGCCCACGCGCAGGCACTGCGCGCTCTCGCCCTCGACGCGGCTGACCATGTAGGCGACCTGATCCATGTGCGCGGTCACGAGGACGCGCGGGCGGCCCGAGCACGGAAGGACGACGTTGCCGATCGAGTCGCGGTGCGTCTCGTGTTCCCGCAAAGCCGCTTCGATGGCCTCGGCGACCGGGCCCTCGGCGCCGGGCGGGCCGGCGACCTCCGTCAGTCTGCGGAGCTCTGCGATCAGGTCGGCGGTCGGCACGGGAGCGGGGAAGGCTACCCGCGCGGAGGATTGACTTGGCTGTGGTGGGCCGTTAGCGTCGGCGGTCCAGAGGGGCCTGTTGGCGTGAACGTGCTGGCTGCATCACTCGAGAGCTGGGGGACCTTCCTCGGGGGGATCGGCGGGATCATGCTGGCCGTCACGGCGATCGTGACCGCCGTGGCGGCGGTGCGGACGTACCGCCAGGGGCAGGCCGCGGTGTTCAGGCAGCAGGAGGAGGCCCAGAAGCAGGCGCGCGAGGCGACCGGGCGCTGGCTGAAGGAGCTTCAGGAGCGATTCGCGAACGACGAGTCGTTCGCGATGGTCCGCCGCGAGCTCTACCGCGGACAGGACTCCGACCTCGTCCAGGCGCTCGCCCGAAAGACCGCCTATGAGGATCCCCGCGTCGGTGGACCGGAGCCGTCGGTACAGGACTGGGAGATGATCGTCGCGCTCGACGACTACCTCGACTTCTTCGCGTTCCTCAAGCGGCTGATCGACGCGCGCCAGCTCGACCGCGACGACGCCTACATGCTGTTCTCGTGGTACGCGATATCCGGGCTTCAGGTGCCCGCGGTCGAGGTCGAAATCGAGCGGAGCTTTCACTGGGTCAGGGACCTCCGGCGGCTGTTTGCCGAGATGAAGCGGGCGCGCGAGGCGGCCTCAGCCTCGGGTTGACTCGAGCGCCAGGATCCGCCCGACGTAGCGGTGCACGTCGGCCGGCAGGTCGTCGTGGGCGAACCAGCGCGCCTCGGCGATCTCGGCCGCGTCGGTCTCGATCCGCCGGTCGCCCAGCTCGGCTCGATAGCAGTAGAGCTGGTCGCGCTTGCCGTCGATGCGGTCGAAGAGGTCGCCGAGGAAGCGCCAGTCGTCGATGTCCACGCCGAGCTCCTCGCGCGCCTCGCGGTGCGCGGCCGCGCGCGGCTCCTCGCTGCGCTTGACGCCGCCGCCCGGCAGCTCCCAGCGCGTCTCGGGGCCGTAGGTGTGCCGCACGAGCAGCACCTCGTCGCCGCGGGTGAGCACGCACTTGACCCCGCGCTTCTGGGGCTGGGCCAGCCGCCAGTAGGCGTGCAGCACGCGGTAGCCGACCCGGTAGGTCGCGCGCAGCGCGCTGTCGCGGATCGCCTTCACCCGAGACCTATGATGGAGGCGATGCTCTTCTTCCGCGAAAAGACCAAGATGATCGAGCCCGAGCAGGCGCTGCCCGGCCGCTCGCAGCAGATGCCGGTGCCGCCGTCGCACGAGGTCCTGGGCAACCCGATGCTCCCGCCGTTCCCCGAGGGCCTCGAGCGAGCCGTGTTCGGGATGGGCTGCTTCTGGGGCGCGGAGCGGATGTTCTGGGAGGCCGACGGCGTCTGGACCACGGCGGTCGGCTACGCGGGCGGCTACACGCCCAACCCCACCTACGAGGAGGTCTGCTCCGGCAGCACCGGCCACACGGAGGTGGTGCTCGCGGTCTTCGACCCGGCGGTCACGAGCTACGAGGAGATGCTGCGGATCTTCTGGGAGGGCCACGACCCGACCCAGGGCATGCGCCAGGGCAACGACGTGGGGACCCAGTACCGCTCGCTGATCCACTGGCACGGCGAGCGCCAGCGCGAGCTGGCCGAGCGCTCGCGCGAGATGTTCGGCGAGCGCCTGCGCGGCTCGGGCTTCGACGAGATCACGACCGAGATCGGCGCGGCGGGTGACTTCTACTACGCCGAGGCCTACCACCAGCAGTACCTCCACAAGGTGCCGAACGGCTACTGCGGCCTCGGCGGCACCGGCGTGAGCTGCCCGGTGGGGCTCGCGGCGTCCTGACCCCGCCGCTGCCGAGCGCCGAGGCCGGCTACCTGGAGGAGCTCGCCGCCCGGCTCCCGGGCATGCGCGGCGTGCTGCTCGTAGGCTCAGCCGCGCTCGGCGACTACGTGCCGGGCGTGAGCGACCTCGACGTGGTCGTGGTCGCGCCGGGGCCGGTGGAGGACCCGGAGGCGCTGGCCGCCCCGCTGCGCCACGCCGAGCTGCCGTGCCCGGCGCGCAAGCTCGAGCTGGTCGTCTACCTGGCCGAGCAGGCCGCGGCCCCCACGCGGGAGCTCGAGTTCGAGCTCGACCTGAACACCGGGCCGGAGACCGACCGCCTGCTCACCGGCCTCGGCCGCGAGCCCGCGCACTGGTACCTGATCGACCTCGCGATAGGGCGCGAGCACGGCGTCGCGCTGAGCGGCCCGCCGCCGCGCGAGCTGATCGGCGAGCCGCCGCGCGAGGACGTCCTGAGCGCCCTCGCCGCGGGCATCCGCTCGGCGCTCGACGAGGAACCGGAGTCGCCGAGCACGGTGCTGAACGCCTGCCGCGCCGCGCGCTACGCGCTGCACGGCGACTGGACGAGCAAGGCGGCGGCCGGCGACTGGGCCGTGCACACCGGCTCGGATCCGCGGCTCGCCCAGGACGCCCTTGCGGCGCGCGCCGGGGAGCCGCGCGAGCTGCGCGCGGACCGCGTCGCGCTGCTCGCCGAGGAGGCGCTCGGGGTGGTGGAGGGCGCGCGGTGAGCGGGCCGGGCTCCGGCCACGACCGGCGCGGCGGGGCGCATAACCGCGCGGCTCGCGCCCGAATCGCAGGTGCGCGAGGGCGAGGAGGCCGAGCTCTGGGTGGCCTCGCCACCATCCATCTGCTCGACCCGCAGAGCGGCGCCCGGCTTACCGAGTAGCCCGTTCGGGCATATTGACGTGACAAGCCGTCACGAGGGGGACGTCGAATGGAGTCGTACACCGGTCCGGCCGCAACCGAGCCGCGATCGCCGAATGAGGACCTCGTCCGGATAGCGGACGAGCTGCTCGAGCAGACGAGGGCGCTGCGGCGCCAGCACGAGGAGCTGCGCGACGCGCTCGCCGGTATCCGCGTCGTGGCGCGGGACGAGCCGCTTGCCGGCGACGACGAGGCCGGCGACGGCGAGCCCGGGAGCGGCGGCGCGCCGAATGCGATCCACGCGATGGTGCTCCAGATGGCGCTCGCCGGGGAGACGCGCGAGTCGGCGAAGGAGCAGCTCCACGCGCTGGGTGCCGACGATGCCGACGCCATCGTCGACGAGGTCTTCGAACGCACCGAGGCACAGCGCTCCGACCACCACCGGCGGCGGCTGTTCAGCCGCGGTTGATGCGGCTTCGCCGTCCCGACCTGCGGGTCGAGAGCTTCGAGTACGTCGAGGTCGGGCCGGATCTGGCGCTGCTGCGGCTCGCCGGGGAGTGGCGCGGTTCGCCGCCCGGTGGCGTGCGTCTGGTCGCGGCGGGCGAGGAGCTGGCCGCGCTGCCGGAGCCGCCGTCCGACG
>DASVVS010000019.1:0-1549 GCA_036386455.1 Thermoleophilaceae bacterium | reverse complement strand
GCAGACGATCACGGTCGGCATCGGCCCCGCCGGCACGGGCAAGTCGTTCCTGGCGGTGGCGATGGCGGTGGCCGCGCTGTCGCGGCGCGAGGTCAACCGCATCGTGCTGACCCGCCCCGCCGTCGAGGCCGGCGAGCGGCTCGGCTTCCTGCCCGGCGACCTGATGGCGAAGGTGGACCCGTACCTGCGCCCGCTGTTCGACGCGCTCTACAGCATGCTCGAGCCCGAGAAGGTCAACCAGTACCTCGACCGCGGCACGATCGAGGTGGCGCCGCTGGCATTCATGCGCGGCCGGGCACAACCGGTCTCGACCCCGGTGCTCACGCCGTCCGGCTTCAGGCCGATCGGGAGCCTCGAGGTCGGTGACCTCGTCGTGGGCTCGAGTGGCCTGCCCACGCCGGTCCTGGGGATATATCCGCAGGGGCGGAAGCCTGTCTTCCGCGTGTCCACGCAGGACGGTGCGTCCACGCTCTGCTGCGCGGAGCACCTGTGGCACGTCTTCACGCCCGAGGACCGCCGGCGCGGCAAGCCGGGCCGCGTCGTCCAGACACAGGACATGATCGGCCGCCTGCGCAGCGCCCATCGGCATCGCTACGAGCTGCCGCTGCTGATGGGCCCCGCGGAATTCGAGTCGCGCGAGGTTCCCGTGGATGCGTACGCGCTCGGGCTGCTCCTCGGAGACGGGTGCCTCACGACGGCGACCACGCCGAGCTTCACGACGGCGGACCCCGAGCTCGCGGTTGCCCTGGAGTCGGCCCTCGACGGAATCGAGTTGCGCCGGAAGGGCGAGATGGACTACGTGCTGCGGCACAGGGCAGGCCGCCGGGGCGGTGTGATCGTCGCCAATCCGGTCACGGTCGCCCTGCGCCAGCTCGGTCTCGCGGGAACGCGCTCCACCACGAAGTTCGTTCCTGCGACGTACCTGTACAACGACTGGCGCGTCCGGCTCGCCGTGCTCCAGGGCCTACTCGACGCGGACGGCGGCCCGGTCGCGCAGCGAGGCCGGAGCTGCCGCGTCCAGTACTCCACCTGCTCCGAGCGGCTTCGCGACGACGTGGTCTTCCTCGTTCGCTCCCTCGGAGGGGTCGCCTACACCAGGACCCGTCCCGCGGCTGGCCGCCGCCCGGGCCGCACGCGCGGGCGAGACGTCCACCACCGCTTCGACGCGTTCGTCATCGACATCCGCCTCCCAGCCTGGCTCGAGCCCTTCAGGCTCGAGCGCAAGCGCAGGCGCTACCGGAGCGAGGGCGCGGGCCGGCCGATGCGGTTCGTGGACGCGATCGAGCCCGCCGGCGAGGCGGAGACGGTGTGCATCCAGGTCGCGGCGGGCGACTCGTTGTATGTGACCGAGGACTTCCTCGTCACGCACAACACCCTGAACGACTCCTTCATCATCCTCGACGAGGCGCAGAACACGAGCCCGGAGCAGATGAAGATGTTCCTCACCCGGCTCGGGTTCAACTCGAAGATGGTCGTGACCGGCGACATCACCCAGATCGACCTGTCGGGCGACCAGCGCTCCGGCCTCGTCACGATCGGCGACATCCTC
>DASVVS010000018.1:0-11498 GCA_036386455.1 Thermoleophilaceae bacterium | reverse complement strand
GCTCCCAGCTTCGCCTTCTCCTGATCGCGCTCGCGCACGTCGATCAGCGCCGAGCCGGAGCCGGGCGTCGTGAAGCGCAGTGCGCTCGGATGCGCGCAGGAGTGGAGGATCGTCACGCCCGTCGCGCTCCCCGACGGAGCGGTCGGGCCCTGCACGAGCACGCCCGCGCCCTCGGAGAGGCCGTCGAGCCCGTCGTAGGCCTGGACCGAGCCCGTGACCGTGACCCGCAGCCGCCCGCCGCGCGGCACGACCAGGTCGGTGGGGTCGAGGCGGACGGTGACGGCGAACGGCCGGCCGACGGGCGCCGGCTCACCCTGCGCCTGGCGGAAGCGGCCGGCGTCGAACGGCGCGAGGTGCTGCATCGATCGTGCGCCGACGGTGCGCGCCTCGGGCATGGCGCGGTTGCCCGCGGCGTCGAGCGCCTCGACCTTGACCGCCACGTGCGCGTCGGGTCGGTCGAGCTCGAGCCACAGCCGCAGCTCGGGCGCCCCGTAGACCTCCAGCCGCTCGGCGAGCGGCGGCGTGGTGAAGACCGCTGCGGTTCCGGGGGGCTGCGTGTAGCCGTCGAGCGAGAGGTCCGGCAGCCCCGCCTCCGTGTAGGGGGTCGCGCCGGCCGGGTTCCTGACTCCGAGCGTCGCGCCGGGTCCCAGCAGCAGCTCGCGAGCGGACCCGCCGGGCTCGCGCGGCCAGTCGCCCGCCGCCCGCCACTGGCCGTCGGTCCCCTGCACCTGCGCCACCGGCCAGGACTCGACACGGTTGCGGCGCCCGCGCAGATAGCGCTCGTACCACGCGACGGAGATCGCGTCCCAGTCGATCCGCTCCCAGTCGCGGCGCGGCTCCGGCGTGTTCGAGCGGAAGCGATCCGGGTGCTCGTGCTCCCAGACGCCGAAGAACCCGCGCTTCGGCACGCGCTTCGGAATGCCGTCGAACAGCCCGATCTGGCCGTGGGGCGAGACGCGGGTGTCCGCGTGCCCGTGCCACATGAGCGTGGCGGCGCGGAGCCGCCCGAGGTGGCGCGAGTGGTCGCGCGCCGCGAAGTGGGGCGTGTAGTTGCCGCTGAGGTCGAGCGAGTCGGCGAGGATCTGCGGCTGGCAGCCCGGCCGCTCGGGGAGCCTCTCCGGCGAGTCATACGGCGACGAGAGCGCGAGCGAGTAGGCGAGCACGTTCGCGGAGCCCTGCGCCAGGTGCGGCACGCCGTCGTGCGCGAAGAACTCGTACGCGCTCGCGACCGGCGCGCCCACCACGATCGCCCTGAGCGTCTCGAGCCGGTCGCGGTCGGGACCCGTGGCCGTCGCGATCTGCGTGCCGCCCCGGTAGGAGATGCCGTACAGGCCGACGCGCCGGGACGACCAGGGCGCCCTCTCGCCGGCGTCCTCGACGATGCGCGCGCCGTCGTCGACCTCGTTCCCGGCGGTCTGCTCGATGCAGCCGCCGGAGCCGCCCGACCCGCGCACGTGCGCCTGCGTGTACGCGTAGCCGCGGCTCACGAGCAGCCGCATGCGCTCCGCGTTCTCCGGCGAGCCCTTGGTCGAGTAGGGCGAGTACTGGGTCACCACCGGTACGCGCTTCGGGGGCGTCGCGCCGTCCTTGGGCGCGGGGAGCCACGTCTCGGTGTACAGATCCACGCCGTCGGCGGCGCGCACGATCCGGATCTGGCCGTTGTCCTGGGCCGGCGCGGCGACCTCGTACCTCGCCTCCGGGAGCGGCGGCGGCTTGAACGCGCGCCCGGCGTCCGGCGCGCTGGCCGCGAGCGCCGCCGGGCACGCGGCGAGCGTGACGGTGACGGCGAGACACAGCGCGCGCGAGATCCTCACCCGATCAACCTACCGTGGCCGCCGTGGCCGCGCTCCTCCTCTTTAGGCTTCGCCGATGAGCCGGACAGCTCGATTCGCCGCCGCGACCGCGGCGGCCTGCCTCCTCGTGGCGCCGGCCGGATCCGCCGCGGAGCCGGCCGAGGGCACGCGCCTCTCCATCGCGGCCAGCGGCGACCTCCTCATCCACACCCCGGTGTGGCGGCAGGCCCTCGCCCACGGCGGCGGGCGCCGGTACGACTTCCGCCCGCTGTTCAGGAAGGTCAGGCCGCTGATCGCGGGGGCGGATCTGGCGCTCTGTCACGTGGAGACGCCGCTCACCCCCGGTCGCCCGCGGAGCTACCCGAGCTTTCGCACGCCGGTCGCCCTCGCGGCGGCGATCCGGGCGACGGGCTGGGACGTGTGCAGCACGGCCTCGAACCACACCCTCGACGCCGGCGAGCGCGGCGTCAGGACGACGCTCGCCGCGCTCAAGCGCCACGGCGTACGGCGGACGGGCTCGTACCGGAAGCGGTCGGAGTCGCTCAGGCCCACGATCCTCGAGGCCAAGGGCGTGCGGGTCGCCTTTCTCGCCTACACGGCCCTCACCAACGGTCAGCGCGCGCGGCACCCGTGGATGGTCAACATCGCCAGCCCCCGGCGGATACTCCGCGAGGCCGAGCGCGCCCGGCGCGCGGGCGCGCACGCGGTGATCGTCAACCTCCACTGGGGCGACGAGTACCGCAGCTCCCCGAGCCCGTCCCAGCGATCGCTGGCCGCGACCCTCACGCGCTCGGAGCTGATCACGGCGGTGGTGGGCCAGCACGCCCACGTCGTGCAGCCGATCCGCTGGATCAACGGCAAGCCGGTGGTCTTCGGCGAGGGGAACCTCGTCTCGGACCAGAGCTCCGCGTGCTGCCCGGCCGCCTCGCAGGACGGCCTGATCGCGCTGATCGACCTGCGCGTCGGCGCATCCGGCGTCGCGGCGCGCCGCGTCCGGTATCTGCCGATCCACGTGCGCCGGTCGGACTACGCCGTCGTGCGCGCGCGCGGCACGTCGCGCGGCCGCACGATCCGGGTCGCCGGCCACTCGGAGCGCGTCGTCCCGCTCCGGTAGCGGCCGGACGAGGCCGGCCTTTCCCTAGGCTTCGCGCGTGGAGGAGCGCGGCGCGGCCGGCAAGGTGAAGGGACGGCGGCCCGTGTCGGTCACGCTCGTGACCTTCCTGGCGCTCGGGATCGCGATCTACAGCGCCGTCTACGGCGTGCTCGCGATCCAGGACGGCGGCGCGGAGCGGACCGCGGACGGGGTCTTCCACCTCGTGCTCGGAGCGGGCGCGCTCGCGGCGGCGGTCGGCGCGTTCCGGCTCGACGCGTGGGGATGGACCGCGCTGATGACGTGGGCGGTCGTCGCGCTCATGCACCAGATACTGCGCTACCTGTTCTTCGACGACCCGAACTACGTGGACATGGCGGTGAGCTCGTTCGCCGTGCTCGCGCTGAGCCCGCTCGACGTGCAGATCGCCTTCGGCCTCAGGTACACGGAGAATGTCCAGCTCGGACGACCGACCCGGAATCCCATCGACGGCGACTGACCTCGAGCTGCTACGCGCGTTCGAGCCGGTCGTGCGCTTCACGGCGGGCGAGCAGTTCTTCCCGATGGACGTGGAGCGCTACGTCGGCTCGTGCAGCCTCTGGCTCTACCACCCGGACGACCACGACGAGCAGGTGGTGCCCGAGGGCGAGCTGACGATGGAGAGGCTGCTCGAGCTGCGCTCGGCTCCGTTCGGGGCGATCTTCTACCTGCGCTTCGTGCCGCCGCTCGGGATCGAGGCGAGCGCCCGCGCCGTGGCGGAGCTCGCTCGCCTGAGGCGCAAGCAGACGCACAGGTTCCGCACGGGCCTGGGGCGCCTCGCGCGCGGCGGGCTCGTGCCGCGCCTGATGGACGCCGTCTTCTCGGCCACGCTGCTGCTGCGCGGCCGGGTGCCGCAGGCGGCCGCCGCCGCGGCGGTGCTCGAGTACGCCCGCATGCAGGAGCGCGACGAGCGCTTCGTGTACCACGGCCGCGTGGTGCGCGAGGAGGGCTGGACCGTGTGCCAGTACTGGCTCTTCTTCGCGTACAACAACTGGCGCTCGGGCTTCCACGGGGTCAACGACCACGAGTCCGACTGGGAGCTCGTGAACGTGTACCTCTACGAGCGCGACGGCGAGCTGGTGCCCGAGTGGGTTGCCTACGCGTCGCACGACTTCCACGGCGCGGACCTCCGCCGCCGCTGGGACGACCGCGCGGACCTCGCTCTCGACGGGCTGCACCCCGTCGTGCACGCCGGCGCCGGATCGCACGCCTCGTACTTCCGCGCGGGCGAGTACCAGGCGGAGGTGCCGCTTCCGATCCCGGCGCGGCTGCGCGAGGCGACCGAGGTCGCGGCCAGGTTCTGGCGCCGCACGCTCGGCCAGGGAGGGCGCCGCGACAGCCCGTTCCGCGCTCCCTTCATCGACTTCGCCCGCGGCGACGGGGTCGTCGTGGGCCCCGGCCACGAGCGCGAGTGGACCCCGGTCGAGATCTCGGAGGCGACCCCCTGGGTGGCGGCGTACCGCGGCCTCTGGGGCTTCTACGCGCAGGACCCGATCTCCGGCGAGAACGCGCCCGCCGGGCCGATGTACAACCGCGACGGCTCGCCGCGCCCGTCGTGGTTCGATCCGCTCGGGTTCGCGGGGCTCGACCAGGTGCCGCCTCCGCCGGTGGAGCTCGAGCTGCTCTGCGCGGAGGTCGACGCGCTGCGCGAGAAGCAGTCGTCGCTGCGTGAGGAGATCGCCCGCTCGGGGCCGGAGCTGCAGCGGCTCGGGCTGCGCCTCGACAGCATGGAGGGCAACCCGCACCTCGCGCCGCAGCATCGCAAGCTGGCGGCCGAGGTGTCCACGCTCGGCCAGTGCGTGAAGGAGCTGCGCCGCGAGCTCTCCGAGAACGAGGCCGTGCTCGAGGGCCTCGACAGGCGGGTGGCCCGGCTCCGCGCGGGCAGCCGCGACGACGCGCGGGCCCACATCCGGAACGCCGCCGAGCCCGTGCCCGAGGCCCGCCTGCGCTTCAGTCGCGTGGCCGAGCTGTGGGCGGCGCTGAGTCTCAGCGTGCTGCTGGTCGGCGTCGTGGCGCTGATCCAGTTCGCGCCCGGCCGCGCCTTGGCCGGCGGCTTCGTGCTCCTCGTGGCCTTCGTGCTCAGCGAGTCGATACTGCGGGCCACCTACGTGCGGACGGTCAACCGCGTGGCCGTCGTGCTCGCGCTGATCGCGAGCGTGATCCTGCTGGCCCACTTCTGGAAGCCGGTGCTGATGGCGGGCCTCGTGGCGCTGGCCGTGTTCCTGCTGGCGCAGCGGGTGCGCGAGCTGAGGACCTGAGGGGGCGCCGGCCGGCTCCGCCTCAGCGAGCCTCGGCGATCGCGCGCGCGAACCGCTCGGCGGCCCCCGCGCTCGTCGCTAGGTACAGGTGCGGCTCGACCGCCTCGAGCTCGAGCAGGACGGGCCGGCCGCCCGCGTCGCGAACGAGGTCGACCCGGGCATACAGCGGCATCCCGCCGAAGCGGGCGGCGACCTCCTCCAGGACCGAGCGCGCCAGCGCGGTCTCCGCCGGGCTCGCCTCGCCGGCCGTCACGAGGCCGTCCTCGAGCATCGCGGCGGCCATGCCCAGCGGGTTCTGCTCGGCGATGGGCGCGACCTCGTCCGGCGCCAGCACGCTGCGCTTGAGGAGCGTGTGCGACAGCTCGCCGCCGAAGTGCACCAGCGCGACCTCGCCGCGCGCCTCGACGTCCTCGAGGAACGGCTGGATCATCGCCGTGCGCCCGCCGGCGGTTATCTCCTCGATCAGCGCGCGCGCTCCGCTGTGCGCCTCGGGGCGGAAGCGGCCCGTGCTCCTCGCGCCCGCCGACACGGTGGGCTTGACCACGACCTCGCCGCTCAGCTCGGGCGCGGGCGCGCCCGGCTCGACGAACTGCGTGGGCACGGTTGGGGCCGACAGCGACTCCAGGTAGCACTTGTCCGAGTTGAAGGCCACCAGCTCGGGGTGGTTGCGCAGCCGCTCCGGCCCGACGGCGCGGCACCAGGTCAGGAACTCGTCCGCGCGTCCCGTGTAGTCCCAGACCGAGCGCAGCACGACGCGGTCGTAGGAGGCCCAGTCGACGGACGGGTCGTCCCAGATCTCCCAGCGCGCCCCGACGAGCTCGGCGACCGGGCGGTCGTCCGGGTTGCCCCCCGGCATGGGGGCGCACGTGGCGAGGGCGACGCGCAACGGCCTAGCGAATCCGGACGGAGCGCGCCTGCGCGGCCCGCGGCAGCAGCGCGGCATTCCCCACGAAGCGGGCGTTCGCGACGAGGCGGAGCGGGCGCTTCGACTTCTTCGCGAGCTCGGCGGGGAGGCGCAGCGTCTTCACGTACGAGCAGCCGACCTTCGTCGTGCGGAGCTTGACCGCGCTGCGTGAGACCACCGCGCCCCTGTGGCGCAGGTCGAGCCGCACGAGGCCGGAGCAGTCGGTGATGCCCTTGGACAGCCCCAGCCGCCCGTGCAGCCGGACGGTCCGGCCGTCGCGCGCGGGCCGCGGGTGCAGCGAGAGCGGCCGCGACTTGCGCGGCTGCGCGGGCGGCTCGCCGAAGATCGCCGTGGACACGTCCGCGGTGCGCGCGCGCTGCGGGTGGTCGCCGACCGGCACGCGGGCGACCTCCTTCTCGGTGGCGTAGGAGATGATCGACATCGTGTCGTCGCCCGCGACCGAGACGTAGCAGTACTTGCCGTCCGCACTGGTGGTGGACCAGTAGGTCCGCGCGCCGAGCTTGTGGACGCGGTGTGAGAAGTCGTCGCGCCGCACGATCGCCGCGTAGTTGGACATGGTGCCCGCGACGCAGAGCTTCTTGCCCGCGCCGTCCATCGCGATCCCATGGTGGGCCGAGTCGAGGATGTAGTCCTCGCGTCGCGGCGGAGTGTCCTCGGTGGTGGGGAGGTTCGCGACCCGCGTGACCTTCTCGCTCGCCAGGTCGAACTCCACGAACCCGTGGAAGAACGACACCTGGAAGTACAGCGTCCTCTCGTCGGGCGAGAGCGCCATGGGGCGCACCGCCGCGCTCATGCCCGGGTGGCCGGCCTCGGCCAGCTTCTGGGCCATGTTCCACTCCTTCAGCACCTCGAGCGTGCGCGCGTCCACGATCTCGAAGACGCGCCTGCCCTTGGTCTCGTCGAGCGCCGGGTCGTCGGTCGCCGTGTACACCCGCCCGATGCTCGCGTGGAAGATCCGGCTGCCGTCGCGCGAGTAGACGTTCTCGTGCGGCGTGTCGCCCGAGGGGAAGGTGCCGACGATCTGGCCGCTCGCCGTGTCGATCACGTTCACCGTGCTGGGCCCGGCGGTGCTCGCCGTCGAGACCGCGAGCCGCGTGCCGTCGGGCGAGATCGCCATGTGGTCGGCGCGGACGCCGGTGAGCACGGTGCGCCAGCGGATGGCGCCGGTCGCGAGGTCGATCGCCACCACGTCGTCGAAGCTCGGCCGCGACACGAACAGGGTGCGCCCGTCCTTGCTCACGTAGAGGTCGTCGACCATCTGGTCGTGCCCCTCGCCGACCTGCGTGCGCACGAACAGCGCGATCGGCGCGCGCGCGGGAGTCAGGTTCTCCGCCTGGCGCTCGGCGAGGTCCGGGACCACGTTGACCCGGCGGATCCGCTCGTAGCTCGGCACGTCGAGGATGTCGGCGGTGCCCTCCCAGTTGTTGCCGACCAGGAGCACCGGGCGCGTGCCGGGCGGCGGGGGAGAGGTCGCGGTCTCGGCGGGGGCGGCGGGCGCCGCGAGCGCCATGAGGGCGAGCGTGACCGCGAGCACGGCGATTCGGATGGTCCTCGCCGGCCTCATCTAGTTGCGAGTCTAGGCCGCGCGTGATCCAATCCCGCGCCCATGGCCCTCTGGATCGTCCTCGCCGTAGCCGTCCTGCTCGCGATCGGCGTGGTGCTGATCTACAACAGCCTCGTCGCCAAGCGCAACCGGGCGGAGAACGCCTGGGCGCAGGTCGACGTTCAGCTGCGCCGCCGCCACGACCTGATCCCCAACCTCGTGGAGACGGTCAAGGGCTACGCCGCGCACGAGCGCGGCACCTTCGAGGCCGTCACGGAGGCGCGCAGCGCGGCACAGCAGGCGCAGGGGCCCGCGGCGCAGGCGCAGGCGGAAACGGCGCTGTCGGGCGCGCTCGGCCGGCTGATGGCCGTCGCCGAGAACTACCCCGCCCTGCGGGCCACCGAGAACTTCCAGCAGCTCCAGACCGAGCTCGGCACCACCGAGAACAAGATCGCGACCGCCAGGCAGGTGTACAACGACACCGTGCTGACCCTCAACAACGCCTGCCAGCAGGTGCCCACGAACATCGTCGCCAACGCCTTCGGGTTCAGGCTGCGCGAGTACTTCACGGTCGAGGGCGGTGACCCGGCGCGCGAGCCGGTGCCGGTGAGCTTCTGACCCGCCGGGCGCCCGCCGCGCTGGCGGCGGCGCTCGCCGTGCTCCTCCTACTCGTCACCGCCGGTCCCGCCGGCGCGAAGTCCTTCAGGCTGCCGGAGGCGCAGGTGCAGGCGCGCGTCGCGGCCGACGGGGCGGTCCTGGTCCGCGAGTCGATCACCTTCGACTACGACGGCTCGTTCACCGGCGCCTTCCGCGAGATACCGCTGCGCGAGGGCGAGTCCGTGGACCGGGTCTCGGTCTCCGAGGGCGGCGACCGGTACAGGCCGGGCGGCTCGCTCACGCTCGGCACCGAGGGCCCGGCGTCGCAGTTCGGGACCGGGGTCGTGGACGGCAGGCAGCGGATCGTCTGGCGCTACCGCGCTTTCAACGAGCGGCGCACGTACACGATCCGCTACCGGATCTCCGGCCTGGCGGTGGCCTACGACGACGTGGTCGACCTCAACCTGCAGGTCTGGGGCAGCACGTGGAAGACCGGGCTGGGGCGGCTGCGGGGCACGATGGCCGCCCCCGGCGAGGTGACGGGCCGCAACGCGCGCGTGTTCGGCCACCCGGTCTCCGTGCGCGGGGACACCGCCTTCCGAGGCGGCGTCGCGCAGCTCCGCGCGCTGGACGTCCCGGACGAGCAGTTCGTGGAGATGCGGCTGCTGTTCCCGCGCTCGATGCTGACCTCGGCGAAGCGCGCGCGGGTGGTCAGGGGCGCCGGACGCGAGCGGATCCTCGCCGAGGAGCGCGCCGACGCCGCCGACTACGAGGAGAACCGCCGCAAGATCGACGACGCGCTCGAGCACCTGCCGAGCAAGCTGCTGCTCCTGCTGCTGCTGGGGGTCGCTCCCGCCGCCGCGATCCTGGGCCTCGTCTGGCTCGTGTTCTCCCGCGAGCGGCGGGTGGCCGACTACGACCGCGAGTACGAGCAGGAGCCGCCGTCCGACGACCCGCCGGCGCTGGTCGCCCCGCTGTTGCGGCAGTCGACGAAGCCCGGCGGCGCCGAGTTCACCGCGACGCTGTTCGACCTGATCCGCCGCGGCTTCCTCACCACCGAGGCGATCACCACCGAGAAGTGGAGCTGGGGCGCGCTCGGCAAGCGCGCCGGGCCCGACCTGATGCTCTCGCGCAAGGGTGCGACGGGGACCGCCACGCCGCTCGACAAGGGCGTGGCGAAGATCCTCGAACGTGCGCTCGGCAACGGGCCGGTGCCGCTCTCGGAGCTCTCGGACAAGATCAAGGGCTCGCGCGAGGCCAACGCGCAGACCTACAGCTCGTGGCAGGAGAAGATCGCGAAGGAGTTCGCGCGCCGCGGCTGGTACGACAACCGCGGCGCGAGGGCGATCGCCATCGCCGCCGCCGCGATGGCCGCGGCCGCCGTCGCGCTCATCGCCATCGGCGTGGTCGGGCTCGACGCGCGCCTCGTGCGCTGGGGGGAGGTCGTGCAGATCGCCCTCGGCGTGGCCGCGGCGATCAACGCCGTCGTGCTCGTGGGCGCGCTGCGCAACGAGCGGCTGCGCCGCCGCTGGACCGCCGCGGCGGCGCTGGAGGCGGCTCGCTGGGCGGCGTTCCGCCGCTACCTGCGCGACTTCCCGAGGCTTCAGGAGGCGCCGCCCTCGTCGATCGTCCTGTGGGAGCGGCTGCTCGTGTACGGCATCGCGTTCGGGCTCGCCGACCGCGTGCTCCAGGCGGCGAAGATCGCCGCGCCGGAGGCGCTTTCGCAGGAGAGCGGGATCTACGCCCCGGGCTACTACGCCGGCGGCGAGAGCTTCTACTCGGGCTCGAGCATCTCGGGCGTGTCGAGCGGGTTCTCGAGCGCGCTCTCGCCACCGTCGAGCGGCTCGGACGGCGGCGGTGGCGGCTTCTCGGGCGGGGGCGGCGGCGGAGGCGGGGGTGGCGGCGGCGGCGCTTGGTGAGCGTCGCGCCCGTTCTCAGCCGCGCGCGGGAAGGTCCAGCGTCTCGGACTCGGGAATGCCCTCCGAGAGCTCCTTCTGACGCTCGATCTCGGCGTTCACCTCGGCGCCGAAGAGGAGCGCCACGTTCGTGAGCCAGAGCCAGAACAGCAGGATGATCGCGGCGGCGAACGATCCGTAGGTCACGTTGAAGCTCCCGAAGTGCCCGAGGTACTCGGAGAACGCGGCCGAGATGGCGATCCAGGCGACCACCCCCGCCGCCGCGCCCGGGGTGATCCAGCGGAACGCCCGCTGCTTGACGTCGGGCGTCACGTAGTAGATGAACGAGAAGACGAGCATCGCGCTGGCCAGTGCGGCGGGCCATCTCGCCATCCTCCAGATCGACGCCGCCGTGGGACCGGCCAGGTCGCGGGCTGCATCTTCGCCCACGAAGACCAGCACGAGCGTCGCGAGGACCAGCACGAAGAGCACGACCGTCGAGGCCGCGTCGGTCAGCTTGCGGCGCAGGAAGCTCCGGCCGCCATCCGCCTCGAAGACGACGTTGAGCGCCCTTCTGGCGGCCTCGAGGTAGCCGGTCGCCCCGTAGAGGACGGTGAGCACGCTGACCGCCAGGGCCAGCGCGGCCGTTCCCTTGCTCCTCAGGGCCGCGCGAACCGCATCGTCGATCGGCGCCAGCGTCGTCTCGGGCACGACGTCGCGGAGGTAGGCGACGATCGAGTCGTAGGTGCCGGGGTACTCGCCTATGAGGCCGAGCAGCGAGACGCCCAGCAGCAGCGTCGGGAACAGCGACATCAGCGCGTAGTAGGTCAGCGCCGCGGCGTGGTGGGTCGCCTGGTCGTCGTAGAACGACACGACGACCCGCTTCGTCACCGACCACACGGAACCCAGCGGACGCATCGAGGCGGAGGTCAGGGACCGGCGAGCTCCGGCGGCAGGGCCGTGGGACCGTCGGGATAGAGGTCGGCCAGGGTCTCCGGGCTCATCTCGAGGGTGTTCGCCGGCTCGGGCGGTGCGCCGCAGACGAGCCACAGCGCGTCGGCCTCGGTGTCGTTGAAGACCTGGCGCACCGTGCGCGGCTCGACGGTCAGCGCCGACAGCGGCGCGAGGGTCAGCACGTCGTCGCCGATCCGCACGCGTCCGGTGCCCTCGAGCAGCACGTACAGCTCCGTCTGCGTGCGGTGGCGGTGCTTGGTGACCGTCTGCCCGGGCCCCAGGCGCCACAGCCGCGCGCCGAGCGCGTCCGTCTCGAGCTGCTTGGCCAGGTCGGTGTTCAGGACGCCGGTGGCGTTCGACGGCCGCCAGAACGCGTCGGCGGCGTGCAGGACCCGGTAGCCGGT
>DASVVS010000017.1:0-34222 GCA_036386455.1 Thermoleophilaceae bacterium | reverse complement strand
CAGCTCGATGTCGTCGAACTCGAAGAAGCGCTGGAACTGGCGGGTCAGCGCGTGCTTGGGCTCGGTCAGGATCGTGGTCAGGTCGTCGCGGCTGAGCTGGTGGATCGCCGTGATCACCGGCAGGCGGCCGATGAACTCCGGGATCAGGCCGTACTCGACCAGGTCCTCTGGCAGCACCTGCTCGAACCACTCGCCGGCGTCCTTCTTCTGGCGCGAGGAGATTTCGGCGCCGAAGCCGATGCCGCGGTCGCCGACGCGGCGCTCGATCACCTTGTCGAGCTCGGCGAAGGAGCCGCCGCAGACGAAGAGGATGTTGGTGGTGTCGATCGTCAGGAACTCCTGGTGGGGGTGCTTGCGCCCGCCCTGCGGCGGCACCGAGGCGGTGGTCCCCTCCAGGATCTTCAGCAGCGCCTGCTGGACGCCTTCGCCGGAGACGTCGCGGGTGATCGACGGATTGTCGGCTTTGCGCGCGATCTTGTCGATCTCGTCGATGTAGATGATCCCCGTTTCCGCCTTCTTGACGTCGAAGTCGGCGGCCTGGATCAGCTTCAGGAGGATGTTCTCGACGTCCTCGCCGACGTAGCCGGCCTCGGTCAGCGCCGTGGCGTCGGCGATCGCGAACGGGACGTTGAGGATCTTCGCCAGCGTCTGGGCGAGCAGGGTCTTGCCGCAGCCGGTCGGCCCGAGCAGCAGGATGTTCGACTTCTGGAGCTCGATGCCGTCCTGCTCGTCGGACTGCATCATCTGCACGCGCTTGTAGTGGTTGTAGACGGCGACCGAGAGCGTGCGCTTGGCGGGCTCCTGCCCGACGACGTACTCCTGCAGGACCGAGTTGATCTCCTTCGGCTTCGGCAGGTTCTCGAGGTCGAACGTGGTCGGCCCGGTCAGCTCCTCGTCGATGATCTCGTTGCAGAGATCGATGCACTCGTCGCAGATGTAGACGCCGGGCCCCGCGATCAGCTTCTTCACCTGCCGCTGGGACTTGCCGCAGAAACTGCAGAGGAGCTGTTCGTTGGAATCGGTGGGCCGTGCCAAGGCTCTCTACTCCGCGGCGGCGATACCGGGAGCCGCAAAAGGTAGCGCGACGGGGCTCATTCGTTGCGCTTGTTTTCGCCAGGTCGCCCGGATTCCTTCACCCGGGCCCGCGCGACTACTCCGTGTGGAGGGCGAAGCGCTCCGTCAGGTTGAGGATCTCGAGCAGTCGCGAGATCGCTCCACGGACGCATATGACCGAGAAAGGACGGCCCATCGACTGCAGCCGCTCGGCCGCCTCCAGCAGCACGTGAGCGCCGCTCGAGTCCATGAACGTGACGTCGCAGAGGTCGACGACGACCTTGCTCGAGCCCTCCTCGATCGCGCTGTCGAGCGCGGCCGCGAGGGCCGGTGCCGTGACGCAATCGATCTCCCGGCGCGGCACCACGACACGGATGTCGCCGAGGCGGTGCTGGGAGACTGAGAAGGCCTGGGATCGCATGTTGCTCCTGAGCGCATTCCGGAGCCGCCTGAGCGTTGTGCCTGCCGTGGCGGCGGCGAGTCCGAAGGGCAGTTCGACACTAACACCGCGCGCCCTCGGGCGCTAGGCCCCCTTTCGGGGACTGAGAGGCCCCCCGATCAGGCCCCAGGCGTCCAGATCTGCGACGCCTTCTCCTTGCCTTCCTTCTCGGGCGTCCACAGCTTGTCGCGCGCCTCCGCCTGGTCGGCCGGGATCGGCTTGGCGTGCTCGACCAACACGTCCACAGCCTTGCGCATCGCGATGTCCTCGCGGAGCGCGTCGTCGCGGCCGTCGGCCTTCACCCGCTCGAGCATCGACTCGACGTCCTCGTCGCTCGCCTGGCGCCCGCCCGCCGCGACCGCCTGGCGGATCGAGTCGCGCAGCTCCTCGTCGCCCGGCTCGATCCCCTCGGCCTCGATCACCGCCGCCAGCACGCTCTCGCGCCTCAGCGCGCGCTCGGCCTCGGGCTCGGCCTCCTCGATCAGCTCGTGCTCGGTCTTGCCCGTGATCTGGAGGTACTGGGCCGGGTCGAGACCCTGCTGCGCCAGCCGGCGGCGCGTGACGCCCCACATCTCGTGCGCCTTCGAGTGCACGAGCGAGTGCGGCAGGTCGATCTCGGCGCCCTGGGCCGCGGCGTCCACCGCGGCCTCGCGGAACTCGGCCTCGATCTCGCGCTCCTGCACCTCTCGGATCCGGCCCGCGAGGTCCTCGCGCAGCTCGTCCATCGTGTCGAAGCCGCCCGCGTTCACCGCGAAGTCGTCGTCGAGCTCGGGCAGCCGCTTCTCCTTGACCTCCTTGACCGTCACGGCGAACGCGGCGTCCTTGCCGGCCAGCTCCTCGGCGCGATAGTCCTCGGGGAAGGTCACGCGCACGTCGCGGTCGTCGCCGGCCGAGGCGCCCACGAGCTGCTCCTCGAAGCCCTCGATCAGCTGCCCCGAGCCGAGCTCGAGCTGGTGCCCGCGCGCCTGCCCGCCCTCGAACGGCTCGCCGTCGATCGAGCCCTCGAAGTCGATCACCACGAAGTCGCCCTGAGCCGCGGCGCGCTCGACGGTCTCGAGCGACGCGTTCGACTCGCGCAGGCGCTCGAGCTCGGCGTCGACCGCCTCGTCCGGCACCTCGGGCTCGCGGCGGCCCACCTCGAGGCCCTTGTAGTCGCCGAGCTTCGCCTTCGGGCGCACCCCGACCTCGATCGAGAACTGCAGCGGCGCGCCCTTCTCGGGCAGCGACTCGAGGTCCACGCTGGGATCGCCGACCGCGGCAACGCCGGCCTCGCCGATCGCGCGCTCGTACCAGCCGGGCAGCGCGCGGCGCACGGCCTCGTCGAGCACGGCCTCGCGGCCGATGCGCTGGAGCACGACCTGCGGCGGGACCTTGCCCTTGCGGAATCCGGGGATCTTGAGGTCGCCGCCGAGCGCCTTCGCGGCCGACTGGAGCTCGCGCTCGAGGTCCTCCGCCGCGACCTCGACGTCGACCCGCACGCGCGAGTCCTCGAGCTCGCTGGTGCGCGTGGTGAGCTGGTCTGGCATGGCCGCGCCACGATAGCGTGGCGGCGTGGCCCCGCACCGGCGTCTGCTCGCCTGGATCTACACCGGCCCGTTCGGGCATCTGTACGGCACGAGCGCGGACATCGCGACGGCCTGGGCGAGCTGGGGCGCGAGCGTCGCGCGCGAGCGCGCCGCCGCCACGCGCGAGCGCGTCAGGGGCCGCTGACCGGCTCGGCCTGGCTCTTGCCGCTGGGGCCGATGCCGCTCACCCTGACGGTCCCGCTGCCGGTGGCCCCCGGGTCGAGCTTGTAGCGCCCCTCGATCTTGGTGCCGGCCGCGACCGTCGCCCTCGAGCTGGGGTTGCTGCGGTTCTGCGGCGTGCCGCACCCGAACTGGTAGCTGAACTCACCGGGGAAGCACGCCAGGCTCTGTCCGCCCGCGCTGGCGCTCTGGGTTCCGAGCGGGTCGCATTCGCTCGTCTTCCACTCCCCGTACTGCGTGGGACAGCGCACCGGCGCCTGGGCGTCGATCGCGAACTCGTAGACCGGCTCGTTGAACGTGATCTCGTAGCGGAACACCCCGCCGCCCTCGTCGAACACGGTGGCGCTGCCATGGAGCGTCGGCGACTTCGGGATGCCGTCGCCCTCGTCGTAGTCGCCGCCGTCGTCGCCAGGGACCTCGTCCTGGTCGCCGGTGCCGCCGCCCGAGCCGGGATCGGACTCACCGCGCAGCGCCGCCGCGAGAGTCGCACGATCGTCGTAGCTGCCGCAGCCGATTGCGTAGCCGGCGTTCACGTATTCGTACGCGGCCGAGAAACCGGGCAGGAACGACCCGGCCAGCAGCTTCTTCGAGACGTAGGAGAACCCGGTCGGCACCGCGCCGCAGAACTTGGGCTTCGCGCCGCCCGCGAGCAGGTTCTTGGCGACGATCTTCGAGGTGAACTTCGAGAAGGTCATCCCCTTCGGGAGCGCGAGCTTGAACGCCGGGGTGCCGGGGCTGGCGCCGCCGGTCCGGTGGAGCACCGCGATGCTCGCGAGGTAGCTGTTCTTCTTGAGCTTCTTGACGCCGCCGGCGATCGTGAGCCGCGCGGAGAGCTTCGACCTGTTCGTGAGGACCAGCTTCGGGGTCCCCTTGCCGCCCTTGGTCGAGACGACGACGTGCGCGAGCGTCAGGTCGCCCGCCGCCGGGGCCTTGATCGACAGCGTGGGCTTCGCCGCCTGCGCCGGGGCGGCGAGCGCGAGGGCGCAGAGAGTGACGGCTACGCAGAGCGCGCGGGGCACTCCTCGAACCTAAGACACCGGGCCGGAGCAGCGCAAGCGCGCCAACCGCCCTGGCGCATCAGCACTAGTCGAAGCGGTAGATCGTCCCCGGCGGGGTGAGGTCCGCCTCGCGGAGGAGCGGCAGCGCCTCCGCGAGCACGGATGAGAAGGTCTGGCCGCTGGCGCCGATCAGGCGCACCAGCTCGTCGACCGGCGTCGGCACCTCGCTGACGCCGTTGGCGTAGTCGGTCGCGTAGCCGAGCAGCGCGTACGGGATCTCGGCCTCCCCGGCGAGCACGGTCTCCGGGCCCGCGGTCTGGCTCACCGCGGTCACGCCGGCCAGCGCCAGCGACCGGATCTCCGCGCGCGTGTTGAAGCGGGGGCCGTCCACGTGGCCGTAGCAGCCGCCCTCGCGGGCGGGCACGCCGGCCTCGCGCGATCCGGCGAGCAGCGCCTGGCGCACGCCCTCGGCGAACGGGCCGCCGTAGATCCAGTGGCCGCGGCCGGGCTCGCCGGGCGTGTCGTGGAGGGTGCAGATCGAGCCGTCGGCGAAGCGGTTCGCCAGGAAGTGCAGGTCGTCGAAGACGATCAGCGAGCCGAGCGGCACGCTCGGGTCGACGGCGCCGCAGACCGTGACCGCCACGATCGCGTCGACCTCCGCATCGCGCAGACGCTGGATGTTGCCGCGGTGGTCGACGTGGTTCGACAGCCGCCGGTGGCCCGGCTCGTGCCGCGACACGTGCACGACCTCGATGCCGTCGGCCGCGAGGCCGGGCAGCTCATAGGTGCCCGTCCCGGTGATCACGCCGACCTTCATGGCCGGCGATGCTACGTCAGGAGAGCTGCTCGACGGCTTCGATCGCGTGATCGAGGCCGTGGATCTGGCCGGTGTGGCCGACCGTCTCGAGGAAGTCCTGGAGCCGCTGGAAGTGGTCGTAGAGGCAGAGGCGGCGGACGTGGATGACCGGCACGTCGTCGTGCGGGACGGTGCGCGCCTCGGTCTCGCCGCAGCGACCTGGAGCGACGAGCAGGTGCGTGATCTGCGTGTCGGCGCTGCCGTGACCGAGGTAGGTGCTGTCGAGCCAGATGCCCCGGTCGCGGATCGTCGTGGAGAGCACGAGGGCGTTCGGGCCCGCCTCGGTGAGGATCGTCTCGCTTCGGACGGGCATGCCGTCGAGGCGGATCCGGCAGGCGATGGGGCGGCGCATTGCTCGAGGAACGGTAAGCGAGCGCCCGACCGTCCGCAAGCGCTGCGTGAGTGATTGCACGAGATCCTGGACGTATGTACGAGGTGCATCATTGGGGCGTGCCGATCTACGAGTTCAGCTGCGACGCGTGCGGGACGGCCTTCGAGGAGCTCACGCGAGCGGACGAGCTGCCGCCCTGCCCGAGCTGCGGCGCGCCGGAGCCGAGGCGCGTCCTGTCGCAGGTCGCGCCCACGCCGCGGATCGGGCTGCGCGGCGCCGAGGCCCGCCGCAGCGACGCGACGCGGCGCGCGCGAGAGGAGCGCAAGCGCGAGGAGCGGGCGGCGAGAAAGGGACGCGAGGGGGGCGGCTAGGCGGCCGGAGGCGGCGCGGTCAGATCGCGGCGCTCGGCGTCGAGCTTGCTGCGGAAGCGCGCCGTGGCGCGGCGCCCGGGATGGCGGCGCTCCGGCTTGAGCGGCTCCCCGCAGCTGGCACATACGGCCTTGCCCGCGCTCGTGAGACCGAGCACGTCCCAGCGGATCGACCCACACCCATCGCAGCGGAGCATCGAACCCATCGTGGCCGGACCGTACCCGGATGGGACAGGGCTTGAAACATGGCGCACAAGCCGTGCACGGGGTCTGACCGAAAAGGCTCCCGTCCGCGGCCCGTAGGCTCCACGCATGGACCTCGGCATCGCGGGACGCGTCGCGCTCGTGACGGGCGCGTCGAAGGGGATCGGCCGGGCGATAGCCGCCGAGCTGGCGGCGGAGGGCGTGCGCGTGGCCGTCAGCTCGCGCTCGGGCGAGCGCATCGAGGCGGCCGCCTCGGAGATCGGCGCCGCCGCGGCGTTCACGCACGACTCGTCCGACCTCGACGCGGCCCCGGGCCTCGTCGAGTCGGTCGAGGGCGCGCTCGGGCCGATCGACATCCTGGTCGCGAACACCGGGGGGCCGTCCGGCGGACCCGATCCGCTCGGCTTCACACGCGAGCAGTGGGAGGCCGCCTACCGCGAGCTCGTGCTCGGGCAGATGGCGCTGATCGAGCGCGTGGTGCCGGGCATGCGCGAGCGCGGCTTCGGGCGGATCGTGAGCGTGGCCTCGACCTCGGTCCGCGAGCCGATCCCGTGGCTGATGCTGTCGAACTCGCATCGCCCCGGCCTGGTCGCCGCGCTCAAGACGATCGCCCGCCACGTCGCCGCCGACGGCGTCACCGTCAACTCCGTCCTCCCCGGGCGGATCGCGACCGACCGGCTGGCCGACGACTCGGGCTCGCTCGAGCCCGCCCGCGAGGCGGCGCGCACGACGGTGCCGGCCGGGCGTCTCGGCGAGCCCGAGGAGCTGGCCGCCGCGGCGGCGTTCCTCTGCTCCGCGCGCGCGGCGTACGTGACCGGCACGACGCTGCTCGTGGACGGCGGCCTGACCCAGTCGCTCTAGGGACCGCCCGGTCGCGTAGCATCGCGGCCGTGCTCCGGGGCCGCACAGGGACGGGTTGGGCCACCGCCGCGCTGATCGCGGCCGTCCTCGCCATCCACGCCGCCCCCGCCGGGGCGTCGGAGTACACCGACAGCGTGGCGCGGAAGGTCGAGAGCGAGATCGTCTACGTGGACCCGAAGGCGAAGCCCAAGCTCACGGTCTCCGAGACCGGCGCGATCCGGCTCCGGATCTTGAGCAAGGCGCCCGGCCGGATCAAGATCGCGGTGCTGCCCGCGGGCCGCGCCGAGGAGGAGGGCGGCGCGTCGGGACTCGCCGGGGCGATCGGTCGCGAGCTGAACTTCAGGGGCGCGCTGATGGTGGTCGCCGGCAAGAACGTGCACGTGCTGACCACGCACCCCGAGTCGAGCCAGGCGATCGCCGCCGTCGACGAGGCGTTCAGGAAGAACCAGGGCGATCGCGGCGACCAGATCCTGCGCTCGGTCGACGGCCTCGGGGCGATCGACCCCGGCCCGTCGGCGGACGCCGGGGGCGGGTCCGGCGGCGGAGCGCCCGGCAGCGACGTCTTCGACGACCAGGCCGACAGCATCTTCGACACCGTCGAGGACGCGATCCGCGCGACCACCCTGATCATCGCGGCGTTCTTCATCATCCCGATCCTCGCGCTCATCATCTGGATCGCTCTCCGGGTCCGGCGCGGCCGCAAGGAGTCCGAGGGAGACATGGACTTCGCGCAGGAGAAGCTCCGCGGCCAGCTCATCGAGCTGGGCGACGAGATCCGCGCGCTCGAGGTGGACACCTCGATGCCCGGCGTGAACGCGCTCGCCCTGTCGGACTACGAGGCCGCCGTCCAGCAGTACGACAGGGCCAACAACGCGCTCTCCAAGTCCGAGGAGAACCCGCGCTACGTCGGCGAGGCCAAGGCGGCCATCGACGAGGGCCGGCGCCGGATCAGCGACGCGAAGGTCCGGCTGGGCATCACGCCCGTGCCGTAGGCGGCAGCGCCGCCTCGGGGGCGCGGCGCCGAGCCTGGGACGCTCAGCGCCCCTGCAGCCTCAGCGCCGTGCGCCGGAACGCGGCCAGCGCCGGCTTGGCCACGACCCGGTCGCGCTCGAGCCGCCGAAGGCCCGCGTAGTCGAACGGGTACGAGCGGTCGGTCTCCCGCGTGAGCCACGTGTACCAGTAGACGCGCTCGATCCCGAGCTCGCGGCGGCGGCGCGCGAGGTACGGAAGCGCCTCGCCCACGCGCGAGGCCTGGCCGCGCTCGCTCTGCTCGTAGCCGTAGCCGAACCTGACCTTGCCCTTGGCCGACGGCCAGCTCAGCTCGGTGACCAGCAGCGGCTTGCGCCGGTCGCCGTGCGCGGCCATCGTCGCGCGGGCGCGCTCGATCAGCTTGCCGACGCCCGCGACCTCGTCCGTGAACGGGTGCACCGCGGCCACGTCGAAGTGCTTGCGGCCGCCCGCCTTGTAGATCGCGCGCAGCGCCGCGGGGCTGTCGTACACGAGGCCGGCGAGCACCGCGCGCGCCCGCGGGTCGACCCGCCGCAGCGCCGCTCGCGCCGCCCTCAGCAGCGCCACGTAGTGCTCCGCGAACGGCTGGTCGGACCAGAAGCCGGGCATCGTCGGCTCGTTCCAGAGCTGCCAGTCGCGGACCGGCAGCGGCGCCAGGCCGGGCCGCTCGGCCCAGAAGCTCCCGCCCGGCCCGTAGCGCTCGGCGAGCACGGTGGCGAACGCCGCGTAGTCGGCGGGGTCGCGCGGCGGCGACGCGAAGTCGCCCGGCCGCCGCTGCGCCCAGGCGGGCGCGAACAGGAGCACCGGCATGACCGCGATCCGGCGCGCCGCCGCCGCGGCCGCCAGGCGGTCGGTCTCGGCGAAGTGGAACGGCCGCCCGCCGACGTCGGTGAACGCGCCGCGCTCGGCCTCGGGCACGTCGGCCCACGTTCGGTACGGCTGCATCCGCGCCCAGAAGAAGCTCGCGCGCACGCCGCCGATCCCCGCGCGCGACATCTCGCGCACCTCTCCCCCGAGCGTCGCTCCGGCGGGCGAGAGCGCGCGCTCGGCGAGCAGGTCGGGCTCGGCCACGACGCCGAAGAAGCTCGCCGGCACCCGCTCGGCGGCGCCCGCGGGCGCCGGCAGCGCGGCCAGCGCGACCGCCAGCCCGATGCAGATGAGGTAGAGGCGGCGCAAGAGGAGTCCCGCCTTCGAGGTTAAGCCCGCAGACAGCCTGCGGCCACTGTGAATCGGATCCTCCCGTCCGGGTAGGTTTGCGGCCATGCGATCCCCTCTCGTCGTCTCCCTCCTGCTCCTGGCCTCCCTCGGTGCCTCGACCGCGCACGCGCGCGAGTACGAGGCCGACATCCGCCGCACGGAGGGCGGAATCCCGCACATCAAGGCCGACAGCTACGCGGACCTCGGCTTCGGCCACGGCTACGCGTTCGCGCAGGACCAGCTCTGCACCCTCGCGGACACGATCGTCACCGTGCGCGCGGAGCGCTCGCGCCACTTCGGCCCGGACAAGGGCTGGGGCGAGACCGGCCAGATCAACAACCTCAAGAGCGACTTCTTCTTCAAGCGGATCCTCGACATGAAGACCGTCGAGGGCCTGGTGGCCCAGCGGGCGCCGCAGGGCCCCCTCCCCGAGGTGCGCGCGGCCGTGCGCGGCTTCGCGGCGGGCTACAACGCCTACCTGCGCCGCACGGGGGTCGACAAGCTCCCCGACGCGCGCTGCCGCGGCGCCGCCTGGGTCCGCCCGATCACCGACATGGACCTCTACCGGCGCTACTACATGCTGTCGCTGCGGGCCAGCTCGGTGAACTTCCTGACCGGCCTCGTGGACGCCGCGCCGCCGGCCGACGCGCAGCCCCAGGCCAAGCCGCAGGCGCCGTCGCCCGCCGAGATGCGCCTGCGCATGCAGAGCGACCCGGTGCTCGGCGACGACGCCACGAGCCTCGGCAGCAACGCGTTCGGCATCGGCCGCAAGCTCACGACCACCGGGCGCGGCCTGGTGCTGGGCAACCCGCACTTCCCGTGGCACGGGCACGAGCGCTTCTACGAGGCCCACCTCACGATCCCGGGCCAGCTCGACGTGACCGGCGCCTCGCTGCTCGGAGCGCCGGTGGTCAACATCGGGCACACGCGCGGCGTCGCGTGGAGCCACACGGTCTCGACCGCCCGCCGCTTCACGCCGTACGAGCTGCAGCTCGTGCAGGGCGACCCGACGAGCTACGTGGTCGACGGCAAGCCGGTGAAGATGACCCCGCGCACCGTCACGGTCCGCACGAGCGCGACCGACACCGCCAGCCACACGTTCTACGAGACGCGCTGGGGCCCGGTCATGGTCAGCCCGTCGAACTTCTTCTTCTGGACCAACCAGAACGCCTACGCGATGGCCGACGCCAACGCCGGCAACCTGCGGCTCCTCAACGCATGGGCGTTGATGAACCGCGCCCAGAGCGTGCGCCAGCTCAAGCAGGCCCAGGACCGCTCGCAGGGGATCCCGTGGGTCTACACGGTCGCGGCCGACAGGAAGGGCGAGGCGTACTTCGCAGACCACTCCGTCGTGCCGCACGTGGACCAGGCGAAGGTGCAGCAGTGCGTCACCTCCGACTTCGCGAAGAGCGTGCTGGCGGCCGCCAACCTGCCGGTGCTCGACGGCTCACGCACCGCCTGCGCCTGGGGCAACGACAAGGACGCGTACGGAAAGGGCACGTTCGGCCCGAAGCGGATGCCCACGCTGTTCCGGCCCGACTACGTGGAGAACTCGAACGACTCGCACTGGATGCCGCACCCGACCGTGCGGCTCGAGGGCTTCCCGCAGATCTGGGGCCCGGAGCGGACCACGCGCAGCCTGCGCACGCGGCTCGCGTTCCGGATGATGGAGGAGCGGGTCGCGCGCAAGGACAAGGTGTCCCTCGGCGAGCTGCAGAAGCTGATGTTCAACAACCGCAACCTGTCGGCCGAGCTCGGCCGCGACGCGGTGGTGGCCGAGTGCCGGGCGAACCCGACGCAGGCGCTGCCGGACGGGCGCACGGTGGACATGTCGGAGGCGTGCGAGGTGCTGGCCGCGTGGGACCGCCGCGCGGATCTCGACTCGCGCGGCGCGATCCTGTGGTTCGAGTTCTGGGACCGCTTCACCGCGGCGGCGTCGGTCACGGAGCGCTACACCACGCCGTTCGACCCGGCGGACCCGATCAACACGCCGAACGGCGTGAACGCCGCCACCCCGAAGGCGCGCGAGGCGCTCGCGGACGCCGTGCAGGACATGCGCGACGCCGGCTCGCCGCTGAACGCCTCGATCGCCGAGCGCCAGGGCGAGGTCAAGGGCGACGAGGTCATCCCGATCCACGGCTGCCAGGGCTTCATGGGCTGCTTCAACGTGGTCGAGCCGTTCCGCCTCGCGCCGGGGGACCTGCGCGACATCCGGACCGGGGCGAGCTTCGTGATGGCGGTGCAGTTCGGCAAGCGCGGACCGGCCGGGCGGGCGATCCTGACCTACTCGCAGTCGGAGAACGCGAGCTCGCCGCACTTCGCCGACCAGACGCGGCTGTACTCGCTCAAGCGCTGGCTGCCTATGCGCTTCAGCGACAGCTCGATCCGCAAGGACGAGGACTACAGCCGCAGGGTCGTGCGCGGAGAGGACTGACGCGAGGCGCCGGCGCCGCACCGCGGCGGCGCCGGCTCGCGCAGTTCAGGCGGCCTCGTTCGGGTCCTCTTCCTTGGCGAGCTTGAGCGCCGCCTTGCGGGTCTGGTCGAAGTGCCTCTTCTGGACGGAGAGCGCCCAGTCGGCGACCTCCTTCACGTCCTTGTTCCTGGCCTTGCCGGCCATCTGGCGCACGATCTCGACGTGGCCGAGCTCGCCGGCCTCGGCCATGATCAGGAACTCGAGGCCGTCCAGCCCGTCGGCGTCGTCGCCGAGGTAGGTGCTCATCATCTCGGAGGCCTCGGTCTTGGTCTCCTTGGCCTTCTTGTTGATCGCGGTCTTCTTGCCGTCGAGCTTGGCCGCGGCCTCCTTGCAGCGGCGCTCGGTCTCCGCAGCCTCCTCGCGCATCTGCTTGAGGGTGTCCTTCACCTCGCGGTCCTCCACGAGGCTCGCGACCTTCTTCGTGGACTGCTGCGCGGCCTGGGCGAGCCCCAGCACCTCCGCCAGCTTCTCGTCGAGCTGAGTCAGCTCGGCCATGTTCCGCTCCTGCCTTTTCGTGGTCGGTTCGCGGCTGAACCTAGATGATCCCGAGCAGGTCGTAGATCGAGTTGCTCCGCCCCGGCCAGGCGTTGTCCGGGTAGGGCTCGAGGTCGTCCATGTGGCCGGGCTGTGAGCGCACGCGCTCGCGCCATGCGTTGACGTTCGCGAACGGGGCCATGTCGACACCCGCCTCGTGGGCGACGTCGAGGTAGCCGTAGAGCGCGATGTCGGCGATCGTGTAGCGCCCCGCGGCGAAGAACTCGCGCTCGGCGAGGTGCGCGTCGGCGGCACCGACGACCGCCATCACGAGCCCGCGCCGACTGATCGCCTCGTCGCTCTTGGGATCGATCCGGCCGGTGATGACGCCGAATCGCAGGCCTCCGATCTGCTGCATCAAGTTCGCCTGCTCGAAGAACAGCCACTGGTGCACCTGGCCGAGCTCGGCCGGGTCGCTCGGCAGGAACTCGGTCCCCGCCGCGAGGTAGAGCAGGATCGCGGCGGACTCCGGCAGGAACTGTCCGGGCGCGATCTCCAGCACGGGCGTGGTCAGGCCGCGGTTCTTCTCGGCGAACTCCTGCGTGAGCGTCTCGCCGTCGAAGATGTCGACCGGCACGCGCTCGTACTCGCGGCCGAGCTGGGCCAGCAGCAGGCGGACCTTGTAGCAATTGGCCGAGGCGACGTAGTCGTACAGGCGAAGGGTCATGGCTGGAGCTCCCTCCATGCGTCGGGATCGTGTGACGGCACGAGCGTCGCCTCCGGCTCGCGCTCGGCGAACGCGGCGAGCTGGCTGAGCGACTCGCGGTAGGCGCGGTCGCTCGCGGTGAGCAGCGGCAGGATCCCCTCGCGCACGTTGCGCAGGGTGTACGCGGCATCGCCCACGAGCAGCACCGTCCGGCCGCCCGCCGCGCGCAGCAGCAGCGACATGTGGCCGGGCGTGTGGCCCGGAGTCGCGATCAGGCGCACGCTGCCGTCGCCGAGCAGGTCGAGCGTGCGGGCGAAGGGGCCGTGGGGCTCGCCCGGGTCGACCAGGTCCACGCGCGACTCGTCCGGCAGGTGATGGCCGACGAAGCCCTTCGCGACGGCGCCGCGCGCGGTGGCGGCCGACCACTCGGCCCTCGCGATCGTGAAGCGCGCGCTGGGCAGCAGGCGCATGCCGCTCGTGTGGTCCACGTGCAGGTGGGTCATCACCACCCGCTCGACGGCCCCGGGGTCCACGCCGCGGGCGCGCAGCTGGTCGTCGAAGGGATCGTCCACCTTCAGGCCGCCGAACATGACGCTCATCGGAAGCCCGAAGTCCTCGCGCCGCGCGCTTGCGGCGTCGCGGTGAAAACCGGTGTCCACGAGGATCGTGCCGGCCTCCGGATGCCTCAGCACGTACGCCACGCAAGGCGCGCGCAGCGCCTTTCCGGCGGGCCGCACGAGCCCGGCGAGGCGGCTGAGCGGGTTGCCCTCGGGCCGGTAGGCGTACACGTAGGGCATGCGCAGCTCGCCGGTGCGGATGGCCTCCACCTCGACGGCCGGCGTCACCGCCCCTCCCCCAGCTCGAACACGCGCTGCACGAAGTCGCCGTAGAGGGAGTCGGGCACGGCGTCGGGGTCGCCGAGCTTCGCGATCGCCAGGCCAACGCCCAGCTCGCGCAGCACCGTCGCGAGCTGCTCCGCGGGCATCGGCAGCTCGGCGCCCGCCTCGCGCGCCTCGCGCTCGAGCAGGCCGGCCAGGGCCAGCCGCAGCGCCGCGTGGCGGGTGGCCAGCGCGTCGCGCAGGTGCGGAGTGCGCAGCGAGTGCACGAAGAACTCGAGTGCCACGACCATGAACGACGGGTCGTCGGCCAGCCGAGCCATCCAGTGGTCGGCGAACGCGCGAGCGCGCTGCGGCAGCTCGCCGCGGGTCGAGCCGTCCACCTCGGCCA
Organism: Thermoleophilaceae bacterium; assembly: GCA_036386455.1. Classification (GTDB taxonomy): domain Bacteria; phylum Actinomycetota; class Thermoleophilia; order Solirubrobacterales; family Thermoleophilaceae; genus AC-37. The sequence goes on along the minus strand of DASVVS010000017.1, from coordinate 20,282 downwards.
GCTCGCCCACGCGCGTGAGCGAGTACGCCTCGAACGCGGCGAGGAACAGCTCGTCCTTGCCGCCGAAGTGCCAGTAGATCGCGCCGGTCGTATAGCCCGCGTCGCGGGCGATCTCCTCGAGCGAAGCGCGCTGGAAGCCGCGCTCGGCGAAGACCTTCACGGCCGCCTCGATCAGCTCGCGCCGCGTCTCCTCCTTGCGCTCCTCGCGCCGCGAGCGGCGTCGGATCCCCGCTTCCATAGGGACGCCACGTTACATAGTGACGTTATGTCAGCTGTGTGAGAGCCGCCACACGGCGTCGCTGCCGAAGTGCTCGCAGCTCACGCGGCCCTCCCCCGCCAGCGCCGCGAGCTGCCCCGCCGCGGCGGTCCTGTCGGCGTCCACGAGGTCGGACGGGCGCAGCACGGCGGCGACCTCCGCGGTGGTCAGGCCGTGCGGGAACGCCGTCAGCGCCTCGGCCGCGTCGGTCGGCGGCGGCCGGCGCTCGAGCGAGCTGTCGAGGTTCGCGAGCGCGGTGTCGTAGGCCTCGAACGGCTGAAAGCCGCCGACCTCGATCCGGCCTCCGCCGGCGTGCTCGAAGATCACCGACGGCGCCGTGTAGCGCACCGGTCCGTCGGTCGTGGCGAAGCGGCCCTGGGCGTGTGTGGGCGAGCCCTCGGCGGAGCGTGCGAGGGCGCGGTCGGCCTCGTAGGCGGCCACCACGTCGGGGTCGTGGATGCGGCCGACGATCGCGTCGGCGTCGAGACCGGGGACGCGCGCCAGCGCCGCGCGCAGGTCGTCCTCCTCGTCGAGCAGCCGCGCGCTCGTGAACTGCATGGTCTGGAGCGCCCGGAACGCGGCCTCGGCCAGCGCCGGGTCCTGCTCGCGGGCCGCGACGATCGCGCGGCAGGCGGGCGCGGTGCCGGCCACGCGCGCCTTGACCGGGAACGCGAACGGCATCCCGAAGCGCTCCTCGAACACGCGCCAGCCGATCGCGTGCCGCTCCGGCCGGTACCCGCGCCGCTCGTAGTCCTCCGCGCGCTCGGCCAGCCCGATCATCACGAGCCGCCATTCGATCTGCTCCCCGAAGCGCCACACGAGGCGGGCGTGCGCGGGCCGCGCCGAGTACGCCCACGGGCAGCCGGGATCGGTGAAGTGGATCGCCGTGACCGTCGCCATACCGGCGGTACGGTAGGCGTTTCTGCCTACGATCAGCGCGTGCCCGTCAGGCGCGTGCTGACCATCCTCCTCGTGCTGGCCCTGCTCGCCGCGGGCTGCGGCGGCAGCGAGGGCGGGGCGCTGGGCGTGCTCGCCGACCCGACCGACGAGCCGACCCCCACGGATGCGGCGTTCGCCCAGGCGATGGTGCCGCACCAGCGCGAGGCGCTGGCGATGGCTCAGCTCGGCCGGGGTCGCGCGCTCCGAAAGGAGCTGCGCCGGATCGCCCGCGAGATGCTCGACCCGCGCCGCGACGAGATCCGCCGCCTCGGCACGATCGGCGCCGACCTGGCGCGGGACGGGGTGCGGCCCGAGCGCGGCGCCATGCGGCGCCGCCCGGCCGACGTGCGCAGGCTGCGCGACGCCGTCTCGTTCGACCTTCGCTTCATGGAGCTGATGATCCGCCATCACGAGGACGCGATATCGATGGCCGAGGAGGAGCAGGACCGCGGCGGCGACGGGCGGCTCAAGCACCTCGCGGGCGAGATCCTCGAACGGCACGAGCGCGAGCTCGAGGCCCTCCGGCGCTGGCTCAACACCTGGTACGGCGAGGGCGTGCTGCCCGGCGGCGGCGGCGGGGGCGGCGGCGGCGAGGGCGAAGAGCCGGCGCCCGACGGCGAGGGCGGCGACGAGGGGCCGGGCGGCGGCGAGGACGGCGGCGCGCCCGACCAGCCGCCGATCTAGCGGCTCCCGGAGAGACCTCCGAGCCGAGCCGTGTCCATCTGTGGCGATCCCGTTCGTCTCACTTCCGCAATCCACGAACGAAGGGACGGACCATGAAGTACATGCTTCTCCTCTACTCGGACCCCAGCGGCTTCGGCTCGCTCTCCGAGGCCGAGCAGCGGGCGGTGCACGGCGAGTACATGGCGGTCGCCGAGCACCCGGGGATCCAGCACCACAACCAGCTCCAGCCCAGCGCGACCGTCACGACCGTGCGCGTGCAGGACGGCTCCACGCTGACCACCGACGGGCCGTTCGTCGAGACCAAGGAGGAGCTCGGCGGCTACTACCTGCTCGAGGCCGACGACCTCGACGCCGCGATCGAGCTGGCCGCGCGGATCCCGGCGGCCCGCACGGGCGCCGTGGAGGTGCGCCCGGTGGTGGAGCGCTAGCCATCCTCGACCGCGTCTTCAAGGACGAGTGGGGGCGCGTCCTCGCGAGCCTGATCGGCTTCCTCGGCGACTTCGACCTCGCCGAGGAGGCCGCCCAGGAGGCGTTCGCGGTGGCCGCCGAGCGCTGGCCGCGCGAGGGCACGCCGGCGAACCCGGCGGCCTGGCTCGTGAAGACGGGCCGCAACCGCGCGATCGACCGCATCCGTCGCAACCGCACGCTCGCCGAGAAGACGCGCCTGCTCGACGTGCCCGAGGCCGTGGAGGACCACGTGGACGAGACGACCTTCCCCGACGAGCGGCTCGAGCTCGTGTTCACCTGCTGCCACCCGGCGCTGGCGACCGACGCCCAGGTCGCGCTCACGCTGCGCACGCTCGGCGGCCTGACCACCGACGAGATCGCGCACGCATTCCTCGTGCCGCGCGAGACGATGGCCAAGCGCCTCGTCCGCGCCAAGCACAAGATCAAGGCGGCGGGCATTCCGTTCCGCGTGCCCCCGCCCCACCTCCTGCCGGACCGGCTCGGGGCGGTCCTCGCCGTGACCTACCTGATCTTCAACGAGGGCTACGGCGGCCGCGGCGACCTGGCCGCCGAGGCGATCCGGCTCCAGCGCTCGCTCGCCATGCTGATGCCGGACGAGCCCGAGGTGGTGGGCCTGCTCGCGCTGATGCTGCTGCTCGAGGCCCGCCGCGACGCCCGCTTCCACGAGGGCGAGATCGTGCTGCTGGCCGACCAGGACCGCTCGCGCTGGGACGAGCGGCAGATCGCCGAGGGCCGCGCCCTGCTCGACCGCGCGCTCGCGCTGAAGGGGCGCGGGCCGTACGTGATCCAGGCGGCGATCGCCTCGCTGCACGCGGACGAGCCACGCGACTGGACCGAGATCGCCGCCCACTACGGGACGCTCGCCCGGATGACCGGCTCGGCGGTGGTCGAGCTGAACCGCGCGGTGGCCGTGGCGGAGGCGGAGGGACCGGAGGCGGGCCTGGCGATCGCCGACCGGCTCGGCGAGCTCGGCGGCTACCACTACCTGCACGCGACGCGCGCGGAGCTGCTGCGCCGGCTCGGCCGCCTCGACGAGGCACGCGCGGCCTACGACCGCGCCCTGGAGCTGGTCCGCTCCGGCGCCGAGCGCCGCCACCTGGAGGGGCGGCGCCGGGCGCTGGAGCAGTAGCCGCGCGAGCGGCGCGGCTCTAGCCGAGCACGGTGCGCAGCTCGTCGAGCGCGGACTGCTCCGCCTCGCTGATCTGCTTGCCGCCGATGCCTACGAAGCCGCCCTCCTTGTGGGCCTCGGCCGCGGCCTGGCCGACGCTCAGGGCGAACTGCTTGTAGGCGTCCACGTCCTCGGGCGAGGCCTTCTCGCCGAGGATGCGGACCGCCTCGCGAAGCCGCTCCGTTGCGGTGGCGGCGACGTCGCCGCCACCACCCTGAAGCCGCTGCGGGTCGAGGCCCGGAGGGGACGCGACCAGCGCGTCGAGCAGCTCGCTGCCGCCCTGCGCCTGCCGCGCCTCCGAGTAGACCTTCCCGACAGCGATGCTCTCGCGGATGGTCCCGCCGCGCTCGGCGGCGACGACTCGCATCCCCGCGAAGAGCGGTCCCTCCACGATCGTGGACCACTCCTCCGCGTTGAAGTCCGCCTTGGTCGCCATCGTGACTACTTCGAGGCGATGCGGTCGCGGCCGCGGTCGTCGGCGTCGTCACGGACGTGGTTCTGGCCGCTTTCGGCCCAGTACGGGTCCTTGCTGCCGGCCTTCGCGAGCCCGCGGCTCACCAGGTAGCCGGCGGTCACGATCGACACGTACAGCCAGGCGTTGCGGGCGATGAACTCGTCGGTGCCGCCGCTGTCGCCGCCCTTGATCGCCGCGGCGCTGACGAGAATCGCCACCACCACTACGACGAACGACCAGAACTCGGTCGTCTTCAGCGCCTGCTTGGTCTCGGTCGCGAGCCGGCTCGTGCCGCTGCGCGCTCCGTTGGTGATGCTTGCCATCTGGGGTTTCTCCCTTGACGTGGTTGTCGTATGGGAGCCCCTCGGCCGCGCTTCCGTGCGCAGCTCTCCCTATCGAGGGAGATACCTACCCCGCGCGAGCGCGCCTAATCAGAATGGGTGGCGCGCGCCTCGGACCAGCCCACCAGGCGGCGCTTGTCCTCGTCCCACAGCTTGAGGCGCGTGCAGCGGATGCCGTCGGCGATGGTGAGCGTGGGCACGTCCTGGAAGATCGGATTCGAGTCGTGCGCGCGCTGGAGGTTGTAGTTCGGCACGCGCGCGCTCAGGTGGTGGACGTGGTGGAGACCGATGTTGCCGGTGAAGAACTGGAGGACCTTCGGCAGCCTCAGGTACGAGCTCCCCCGCAGCGCGGCGTCGGCGTAGGTCCAGCTGTCGGTGTTCTCCCAGTACACGTCCTCGAACTGGTGCTGGACGTAGAAGAGCCAGACGCCGGCCATGCCGGCGAGCCACGCGGACGGAAGCTGGACCATCCAGAACTCCGCGAAGCCCATCGCCCACGACAGCAGGGCGACCGCGACCACAAGGACGATGTTCGTGAGGATCACGCTGTTCTTCTTGCGAGCGCGGTCGCCGCGCGACCACAGCCGCGGCTGGATCATGAGCGCGTAGATCGGCCCGATCCCGAACATCACCAGCGGGTTGCGGAAGAGCCGGTACATGAACCGCTTTCCGAGCGGGGCCGCGTGGTACTCGGCCACCGTCATCGTCGGCACGTCGCCGACTCCGCGCCGGTCGAGGTCGCCGGCGGTCGCGTGGTGCACCGCGTGGTTGTGCCGCCAGGCCTGGTACGGCGACCAGACGAACAGGCCGAGCACACGCCCGAGCCAGACGTTGGTGCGCTTGCCCGGCAGGAACGACCCGTGCGCGCAGTCGTGGAAGAGGATGTAGGTGCGCAGCAGGAAGCCGGCGGCGGGGATCGCGAGCGCGAGCGTGAGCAGGTACGACACGTCGAGCGCGAGGTACATCAGCACGGACAGCGCGAGATACGGGACGAGCGAGGTGGCGATGTCCAGCAGGCTGCGGCCGACGTGCGGCTGGGCGTAGGGCTCGATGGCGTCGCGCCAGAACGGGCGCTCCTTGCGTGGCGCGGCGGCGCTGGGGATGGTGGCTGCTTCGGTGGTCACGCGCGTGACACTACCCCGTGTGGGGGCGTCGAACCCTCCGGGTGGGCACCTCGCGCGCCGGATTGAGTCTCCGGAGGGCGGGTAACGCAGGGCACATGATCGGATTTCTCATAGCGGGGCTCATCATCGGGCTGCTGGCGCGGCTCATACTTCCAGGCCGGCAGAAGATCGGCCTTCCTCTGACGCTCCTTCTTGGCGTGATCGGCTCGATCATCGGCGGGACGATCGCCAACGCGCTGCGCAGCGGCGACATCTGGGAGCTGAACGTGATCGGCTTCATCGCCGCCGTGGCCGCCTCGGTGGCGCTGCTCGCGGGCGCCGAGCGGGCCGGCATCGGCTCGGGCGGTCGCGGCCGGCAGCTCGGCCACCGCCACTAGCCCCGGCCCTTGCGCTGGACGCGCGAGCGGGTCGGCTACCTGACGTTCGGCGTCGGGACCGGCGCGCTCGTGGACGGCATCCTGCTCCACCAGGTGCTCCAGTGGCACCACCTCGTCTCGTCGAAGACGAGCGACGGGACGCTGCGCGGGCTCGAGGACAACACGCTCGCGGACGGGATCTTCCACATCGTCTTCCTGGCCGTGCTGCTCGCCGGCGCGGCGATGTTCGTGGGCCGGCGGCTGGAGCGGCGCCCGTTCCTCGGGCTGCTGCTCGTGGGCTGGGGCCTCTTCCACGTGGCCGACCAGCTCCTGTTCCACCTCGCCCTGGGCGCCCACCACATCCGCGAGGGCGTGGAGAACTACGAGCTCTACGACTGGGGCTTCTTCGCGATCGGCCTCGCGCTGGTGACGGTCGGGGCGCTGATCCAGCGCGACGGAGACTTGGCGCGAACGCGATGATCCGCTCCGGACCGGGCCCCGTAAAGCTGGCGATGCAGGATCGAACGAGGACACGACGGAGGGCGCTTGTGATGGACGCGCTGCGGGTGGTCGAGGCGGACCCCTCACGCCCGCTCGCCCTCGACGACGTCGCGCACGAGATCGCGGCGTCGCGCCGCTCGCTGCAGCGCGCCTTCGAGGGCGAGGGCATCACCTTCCGGCGGGCCGTCGCGGTCGCCCGGATCCGCCGCGCGAAGGCGCTGTTGGCCGAGGGGCAGCTGCCCGTGTACGCCGTCGCCGCGGGCGTGGGCTACCAGTCGAAGGCCGAGTTCACGAAGGCGTTCAAGCGCCACACCGGCACCATGCCGTCGCAGTACAAGCGCGCCATGCGCGAGCAGCGGACACGCGAGCCGGAGTCCCGGCCCGTGCTCGCCACGCGGTCGCCCGAGACCGCGGCCCCGCAATACGCCGCCGCCTGAGCCGAGGCCTTAGGCTGCGCGTCCATGGCGCGCGACGACCGGTCCGCACCGCTCAGCTCCGATTCACCCGCGTGATGGCCTTCGCCCCCGTGGCAGCCCCCATCGCGCTCGTGCCCGAGGGGCTCGAGCGACCGCTCGCGATCCCGCCGGAGATCTTCGAGGCCGCGCTCGACACGTTCCTGCAGGAGCGCAGGCTGGACATGGGCGCGCTCGCGTGCGGGCTCGGGATCTCGCGCGCCACGCTCCACCGGCGTGCCGGCGGGCGCGACCACCTGCTCGGGCAGGTCATGTGGTTCCTGACGCGGGTCGCGATGGTCCGCGCGCTGCTCGACGCGGGCCACCTGACGGGGCGCGAGCGGGTGCTGGCGGCGGTCGACGGCTTCATGCGCTCCATGGAGGGCCGGCCCGCGCTGCAGCGGCTGCTCGACACCGAGCCCGAGACCGCGCTGCGGATCCTCACCTCGAGGCACGGGCCGATCCAGGGCGGGATCATCGAGTCGCTCGAACGGCTGATCCGGCAGGAGATCGACTCCGGTCACCTCGCGACCGCGATCGAGCCGCACACGCTCGCGTACGTGATCGTGCGCGTGGGCGAGAGCTTCCTGTACGCCGACACGATCGGCTCGGGCGAGCCCGACGTGGACCAGGCGGCCGAGGTGATCGCACACCTCGTTTAGCGCCGAGCGCTCGGGGGATACGCAGGCGTACTACTCAGCTCAGGGGGGCCAAGATGTCAGCAGCAGTCGTTCGTGCCGTGCTCGTCGCGGCGGTCGCAGTCCTCGCGGTGGCGCCGGCCGCCTCCGCCCAGTCGCCGGCGCTGCCGATCGCGGCGTTCACCGCGACCGGGGTCGACTTCAGCGCCACGCCCAACCCGCAGCTCGCCGGCTCGAGCATCAGGTTCAACGGCTCGGGCTCGCACGTGACCTGCGGCGGCTTCTTCGCGGGCTGCCTGGCCGACACGTTCAACTGGGACTTCGGCGACGGCACGACCGGCAGCGGCGCGATCGTCAACCACACCTACGCGAGGGCGGGCACCTACACCGTCACGCTGAGGGCGTGCGACTGCGGCGGCCACGGCTTCGAGAGCTCCACGAGCCACACCGTCACGATCCTCGCGCCGTAGACGGCGGCAGCGGCGGTAGCCGCGGGACGCCGCGGGCGGCTACGGGGCGAGCGTCAGGCTCGCCCCGCGCGCGAGCTTCGCGCGGCGGCAGCCGATCCGCAGCGTCATGCGGTGCCGACCGGGGTGGGCGGCGCCGGCGATGCGCAGCGTCAGCGTCCGGCGGCCGGGCGCCAGCCGGGCGCGGCTTCGCCCCCGCAGCGGGCGCTTCCCGCCGCGCTCGCGCAGGCCCGCCTCCGCCCGGACCGGCTCGTTCAGAGCCAGCCGCACGCTCAGGCGCCGGCCCGACGCGCGCAGGCTCACCCGCTTCGGGAACGCGATCGAGCGCACGCACGCGCCGCCCGGAGGCGCCGCGGTGCCGGCCGGCGGCGTGGCGGCGTCCTCCGTCATCGCCTCCGCCAGGTACGAGTACGCGGGCGGCTCGCCGTCGCCGGCCGCCATCCCGCCGCAGCCGGCGCGCAGGTCCTCGCAGACGAAGCGCCCTCCGCCGGCCCGGCCCACGTCGAGCCGCGAGAGGAAGTAGAACGACAGCAGGTTGCCGTCGGGCGGGTCGGTCGAGTCGACCTCGGCCGCGCGGGCGTCATCCCGCCAGCGGAGAGTCAGCAGACGCCGGTCCGCGGCCGGGTCGCCCTTCACGTACTTGTCGAACCAGGCCGCGGTGTACCACGCGGCCATGTCCATCCCGCGCAGCGTCGCACCGAACACAGGGCTCGGGATGTACGCGAACTCGTAGTGCGTGCCGCCGCGGATGACGAGCTGCCCGGTGTCGACGCCCGCCCGGCTCCAGCCGAGCGACGCGGCCGACTTCCCGCGCGGGTCGGGGTCGGCGCCGAACGGCGTCGGGGTGAGGCCGTAGTCGTTCGACATGCCGAGCGCGGGCACGCGCGGCCGGATCGGCGCGACCTGCTGCCCGAACATCGACCCGCCCCCGATCGACAGGTTGTCCCAGGCCACGATCGCGTCCACGCGCTCGTCGCGCGAGCCGAAGTCGGACACCGCGAAGGCGCCCAGCGAGTGACCGGCGATGCCGATCCGGTCGCCGTCGACGAGGTCCCAGAGCGGGTTGAAGCCCGCGTTCAGCCCGGCCTTCACGCGCCGCTCCTGCTTGTCGGAGTGCACGGTGGCGCTGGTGCGGCTCGGCCGCGGCACGTACGGGCGCTCCGGAGACGACAGGAGGAAGTCGAGCGCGTCGCGCGCACCGTCGATGAACGCGTTGGGGTCCTGGGGCTGCGAGTTCTCGTCGGCGTCCGGCGGCGCCCCGCTGCGGTCGGAGCGGCCCTGCGTCTGCACGTCGTAGGTCATGACGACGTAGCCGCGCTTGGCGAGCGTCGCCGCCGCGAACGCGTACAGCTCCTCGGGCGCCTGGACCGAGCCGTTGGTGATCACGACGCCGGGCCGCCGGGCCGGGCCCGCGCGCGTGGCCCACACGTGGCCCGAGATGGTGGCGCCGCTGGCGGCGGTGTAGAGCACCGGGCGGCGCAGGCCGTGGCCGTCCGCCTCCCAGGAGTAGAAGCGCACGTCGCCGGCGCACGCGTCCAGGTGGTGGGCGCAGAAGCCGTCGGGGTTGCGCTCGGGATCGCTCGCGCGTATCCGCGCGAGCTCCGCCTCCTCCTCGGCCCCGCGCGCGCGCAGCAGCGCCTGGTACTCCGCGGTGCCGGTCTCGTAGCGGTGGCGCTCCTCGGTCTTCGAGTAGTTGCGCGCCTCCCGATCGGGGGAGAAGGCGAGCGCCCCGGCCGGCAGCGCGAGCGCGGCGACCAGCGGCACGGCGATCCAGCGCCTCATCGCACCCTCAACGGTCCCACGTGGCCCCCGTGGTCGTCAGCCTCACATGTGGCGCCCGCGGATGCTCCACCCTCGGCTCCACGATACCCGCCGTACAGTCGCCGGGTGGACTCGCTCGACGTCACCGTGCTCGCGTGGGCGGCCACGCTCGGCCTGATCGCGGCCCTGTTCGCGATCGACCTGCTCGTGGCCGGCCGCCGGCCGCACGCGGTGGGGTTCCGCGAGGCGACCGCGTGGTCGCTCTTCTACATCGGGGTGGCCGTGGCGTTCGGCGTCGTCTTCGGCGTGGTCGCCGGCTGGGACCACGGCGCGGAGTACTTCGCCGGCTACATCGTCGAGAAGAGCCTGTCGGTCGACAACCTCTTCGTGTTCGTCGTGATCATGGCCACGTTCGCGGTGCCGCGCGAGCAGCAGCAGCGGGTCCTCACGTTCGGGATCCTCGGCGCGCTGATCCTGCGGGCGATCTTCATCGCGCTCGGCGCCGCGCTGCTCGCCTCGTTCAGCTTCATGTTCCTGGTCTTCGGGCTGCTGCTGATCTTCACCGGGGTCCAGCTCTTCCGCCACCGCGACGAGGATCCGACGATCGAGGACAACGCCGTCGTCGCGTTCGCGCGGCGGCGGCTGCCGTTCACCGACGCCTACGACGGCAGCGGCAGGCTCGTCGTCCGCGACGCCGGCCGGCGCGTCTTCACGCCGCTGTTCCTCGTGCTGCTGTCGATCGCGACCGTGGACGTGCTGTTCGCACTCGACTCGATTCCGGCGATCTTCGGCATCACCGAGGAGCCGTTCGTCGTGTTCGCGGCGAACGCGTTCGCACTGCTCGGGCTGAGGGCGCTGTTCTTCCTCGTGGCGGGCCTGCTCGACCGGCTGGTGTACCTCTCCACCGGGCTCGCCGCGATCCTGCTGTTCATCGGGGCCAAGCTCGTGCTGCACTACCTGCACAAGCGCGACGACTCGATCCCGGAGGTCTCGATCGGCCTCTCGCTCACGGTGATCGTCTCGATCCTGCTGGCGGCGACGGTCGCGAGCCTGATCAAGGCGCGGCGCGATCCGTCGGCGCGCGCGCACGCGGGCTCGCTGCGCGGCCACCCGCCCGGCGAGCGCGAGCCGCCGCGCTAGCGCGGACCGCGGATCGCCGCGACCGCCGAGGCCACGAACAGCTCGCGCGCGCGCCGCAGCGCCGGGGTGTCGCCCCGGGCCAGACGCTCGAGCGCCAGGCCGTCGAGCCCCGCGATCACGTAGACGCTCGCCGCCTCCGCGGCGCGGCGCGGCGGCCCGTCGTCCGCCGCGGCGAGCAGGCCGGTCAGCGTCGTGCGCCAGCCGTCGCGCATGTCGCGCATCACCGCGCGCACCTCCGGCTCCACGACCGACGCCGCCGCGAGGTCGAAGTAGAGGCGCGCGAGGCGCTCGTCGCGCTCGATCATCCGCCAGAGCCCGTCGAGCACGCCGCGCACGAGGTCGTCGACCGTGCGCGTGCTGGCGAGGCCGCCCACGAGCTCGTCGTTGATCGCCTGCGCCACCTCCATCGCCGCCGCCGCCACGAGCCCGTTCTTCGAGCCGAAGTGGTAGCCGATCAGCGCCTTGTTCTGGCCGGAGCGCGCGGCGACCTTGGCGGTGGTCAGGCCGGCGTAGCCGTCGGACTTGAGCACCTCGATGCCGGCCGCGAGCACGCGCTCGCGGGCGCCGGTCGGCGGACGGCCCGGGCCCGGCCGCGCCGCGGCGGCGTCAGGCCGCCGCGCCAAGCGGCTCCATCCCCATCGCGGCGAGCTTCTTGGACAGCGACTTCATCGCGTACTCGTAGATCTGGGCGGAGCTGTAGCCGAACGGCGTCATGAAGTCGTACGGGTCGTCGACCATCGGCGGCGCCAGCGCCAGCGTGCCGACCGGCAGTGTCTCCTGAAGCGTCTCCTGGATCGTGACCTTGTGGCGGTCGTCCTGCTTGATCGCGTCGGCGAGGAACTTGACGCCGAAGCCGACGTGGCGCGACTCGTCGCGGTTGACGGCCGTGAACCCCTGGCGGAAGCCGGGCAGCAGGTCGAGGTCCTTGAGCGACCGGATCATGAAGCGCGCGCCCGTGAGCGCGAGCGTCCCCTCGATCACGATCATGTAGACGGTGACGCCGCGCACCAGCGCGTCGAAGTCGCTCGGGTCCTTGCGGAGCGTCTCGGCGCAGTCGTGCAGGATGCCGTCGAAGAGCGTGCGGTAGTCGTCGTTCATGTGCTGGCGCTGGGCGTCGACGTTGCGCCCGAGCGTGACGGCGTCCACGCCGAAGACCTCGCGGTAGAAGCGGTCGAAGAAGACCATGTGCTTCGCCTCGTCGGAGATCTGGGTGGCCAGGAAGGCGCGCGCCTCGTGCGACGGCGCCGCGATCGCGAACGGGAGCAGCTCGGTGGTCACGCGCTCCTCGCCCAGGAAGAACGACGACATGCTCCACTGGAGGAAGGCCTGCTGCTCAGGCGTGAAGGCCCCCGTCTCCCACTGGCGCCGGTCCTCGGTGAGGTCGAAGCTCTCGCTGCTCCACTGCTGGTTCTCCCAGCGCGAGAACAGCTTCTCGTAGGAGGGCGCGGCCTCCACGATGCGGTCGAGACCCGCCATCACCCGGTCGATGTCGGCGTCGAGGAGGACCTTCAGCGCGTCGTCCTCGTTCGCCAGATGCCCGTTCGTCTCCGGCACGTGCCCGTTCGTCCCCGCCACGGCTGCCTCCGCTCGATCGCTTGCGCGAATTATTATATATACGGTTAGTTAATAGCCCCCCGGCCCCGGCGGTGGGGCGCAGCCGCCGGGCGGTGGGGGCGCAGCCGCCGGGCGGTGGCTAGACCCCGAGCAGCGCGGCGAGCACGACCATGAGCGCCGCGCCCGCCGCCGTCCCCGCCGCCGCCTGGGCGCGGTGCCCGCGCGCGAACGCCTGCGGCACCAGCTCGACCGCGACGATGGCCAGCATCGCCCCGGCCGCGAAGCCGAACGAGATCGGCAGGAGCGGCTCCACGAGCTCGACGAGCAGGTACGCGACCACCGCGCCGATCGGCTGCGGCACGCTCGTCAGGACGGCCGCCCAGAACTGGCGCCGGGCGGAGAAGCCGGCCGCGTCCATCGGGATCGCGACGCTGGTGCCCTCGGGGATGTTCTGCAGCCCGATCGCGACGATCACGAACAGGCTGAGACCGGCGGTCTCCGACGCGTAGGCGGTGCCGATGGCGAAGCCCTCGGGCAGGCTGTGCACGAGCAGCACGACGAACACGAGGATCGCCCGGCGCACGCCCGCCCCGCGCAGGTCGCCGACCCCGGCGTCGTGGCGGCGGAGGAGCCGCTTGGTGGCGAGCATGAACCCCACGCCGGCGGCGGTGCCGCCCGCGACCTCGGCGACCGAGCCCTCGTCGAGCGCCGGATGCAGCAGCCCGACCACCGAGGCGACGCCCATCAGGCCGATCGTCAACCCCCACATGGAGGGCCGCAGGTCGTGCGCGCGCCGGCCGAGCCACGCCACCGGCAGCGCCCCCAGGCCGGTCGCGAGGGCCGTCGCGCTCGCTGCCGCGAGGAGCAGCAGCAGCTCCATCCGGGGACCGTACCGCGCGCCGCGGCCGGCGCGCCGGCGCGCCCGCTACGGGACGGCCTCGGCGGGCTCCGTCTCGTGGTAGCCCCAGCGCTGCTGGAAGCGCTGCAGCGGCGCGGGCGCCCACCAGTTCCAGCGACCGAACAGCCGCATCAGCGACGGCACGAGCAGAGCCCTGACGATCGTGGCGTCGATCAGGACGCCGGCCGCCATGCCCACCGCGATCTGCTTCATGAAGAACACGGGGCTGACCGCGAAGGCGAGGAAGACGACGGCGATCATCACCGCCGCCGCCGTGATCACGCGGCCGGTGCGGGCGATCCCGATCGCCACCGCGTCCTCGTTGGACGCTCCGCGGTCGTACTGCTCCTTGATCCGCGCCACGACCAGCACCGCGTAGTCGGTCGCGAGACCGAAGGTCACCGCGAACAGGAAGACGAGGCTCGTGACCTCGACCGCGGCCGGGCCGGGATAGTCGAACGGCACGTCGAGCAAGCCCACCTGGAAGGCGAGCACGAGGATTCCGAGCGAGGCGCCGAGCGTGAGCGCGTTCATCACGAGCGTCTTCACCGGGAGCAGGATCGACCCGGTCAGGAGGAAGAGGACGATGAGGGTCGCGGCCGCGAGGATCGCCACGAGCAGGGGTGCGTGGTCCACCAGGCTCTGCTTCTGGTCCATGAAGCGGGCCGTGTTGCCGGACACGAGCACCTGGCTGCCGTTCGGCGGGCGGGCGGCGCGGATGGCGTCGACGGCGTCCTGCGCGGGGCGCTCGAGGGCCGGGCCGTCGAGCGCAAGCGTCGCGTACGCCACCCGGTCGCTCGCGCGCGTGAACGGCGTGCCGCCCGCAACGCCGTCGATTCGGCGGAGGTTGCGGGCGAAGGCCGCGAGCCGCTTGTCCGCGACCTCGCCGCGCAGCGTCACCGTGACGGCCTCGGTCACGCTGCGCGGGTAGTGGTCCTCCACGTACTCGTTGGCGGCGTGCGCGGGCAGGCCCGGCGGCACCGCCTGCGAGCTCGGGCCCGTCAGGGTCGCCCACAGCAGCGGCGAGGCGGTGGCCAGGAGCAGCGCCGCGCTGGCCAGCGCCACCGCGACCGGCCTGTGCATCACGCCGCGCGCCAGGTGGTACCAGCGCCCCGACTCGTCGGAGACAGCCGGCCCGCGGCGGACCGCGAGCGCGTTGATCCGGGCGCCCAGCAGGGCGATCAGCGACGGCACGACGAGCAGGGCCATCAGCGCCGAGAGGAGACCCACCGACGCGCCCGCCACCCCGATCGAGTACAGGAAGCGCTGGGGCAGCAGGGCGAGCCCGGCCATCGCCACCGCGACGGTCGCACCCGAGAAGAGCGCCGCGCGGCCCGCCGTCAGCACCATCCGCCGGTGCGCCTCGCGCGAGGGCCCGTGCCGATCGAGCTCCTCGCGGTAGCGCGACACCATGAGCAGCGCGTAGTCCACCGCCAGGCCGAGGCTCAGCGCCGTCGCCAGGTTCAGGGCGAACACCGACATGTCCACGACACTCGAGGCGACGCGCAGGACGAAGAGGGTGCCGAAGATCGAGAGCCCCCCGATCAACAGCGGGATGGACGCGGCCACCACGCCGCGGAACACGAGCAGCAGGAGCACCGCCAGCGCCGGGAACGCGATCAGCTCCGAGTTCGTCAGGTCCTTGCGCGTCTGGTCGTTGACCTCGTTGAAGCTCGTCGCGAAACCGCCGATCGACACGTCCAGGACGTCCGAGCGCGCGCGCCGCTCGGCGTCCTCGGCGGCGACTCCGCCAAGGTCCTCGACGTCCTGGATCGACAGGTGCACCGGTATCACGAGCGAGCGGCCGTCGCGCGCTACGAGCCGGCGCCCGGCCGGCCCGGCGGCGAGCGGGTCGACCGCGCGCCCGACGTACTTGCCGCGGGCGAGTCGCGCCCGCAGCCGGGCCACCTCGCGCCGCACGCGCGGGCTCGCCACGTCCAGCCGCCCGCCGTCGCGCGCGCGTACGAGCACGACGATCCCGGGGCTCGGGTCGAAGCCGACCGCGTCGCGCAGGAGGGCGACCGCGCGCTCGTCCTCCGACGCGCTGTCGGTGAAGCCGGCCGCCTTCAGGTGGTGCTCGACGTCGTGCGCGAAGACCGCCGCCGCGGCGGCGAGCGCGACCACGACCGCGAGGACCAGCTTCGGCCGGTTCCACGTGAGTGCCGCGACCCGCTCGAGCATCGGCGCGGGAACCTACCATGATGAGTTCACCTTGTGAACCCATGGGTTCTGTGAGAGAACTCACATGCTAGGCTCGCGCTCGATGGCGCGGACGTCGTTCAGCCAGATGACCTGCTCGGTGGCCCGCACGGCGGAGGTCGTCGGCGACTGGTGGACACCCCTCATCCTCCGCGACCTGGCGATCGGCATCAGCCGCTTCGACGCGCTCCAGGACAACCTCGGGGTCTCGCGCAAGGTGCTTACGGACCGGCTCGCCGCGCTCGCCGAGCACGGCGTGGTCGCGCGCGAGCCCTACCAGGAGAAGCCCACGCGCTACGACTACTTCCTGACCGAGAAGGGCGTGGACCTGGCGATGGTCCTGCTGGCGATGGCGGCCTGGGGCGATCGCTGGGTGTTCGGCGAGGGCTCCGAGCCGGTGCTGCTGCGTCACGATGCCTGCGGCGAGGTCGCACGGCCGGTCATGACCTGCTCGTGCTGTGGCGAGCCGCTGCGGGCGGGCGAGTTCACCCCGTTCGCGGGCCCCGGGCTCGCCGACGGGCCGGGCACGCGCCGCACGCGCGAGGCGCTCGAGCGTCTGGGCGCGCTTCGCGCCGGCGCCGCTTAGGCCGCCGCAGAGCTACGCGCCCCGCGCCGCCGCCGCGCGCGATCGGGCGACTAGCTCGCGGGCGGCCGGCGGCCACTCCGGCTGCTCGAACTCGAAGCCGCGCTCGAGCATCAGCCCCGGGACCACGCGGCGGCTCTTCAGCACGAGCTCGGTCTCGGTCCGCATCAGCGCGGCGCCCGCCTCGAGCATCGCGCGCGTGGCCGGCAGCCCGACGCGCGTCCCCCACGCCTCGCGCAGCGCGCGCATGAAGTCGCGGTTCGGCACCGGGTTCGGCGACGCGACGTTGACCGGGCCGCTCACGTCCTCGTGCTCGATCAGCCACCGGACCGCGCGCGCGAAGTCGCCGTCGTGGATCCACGAGAAGTACTGCCGCCCGCCGGCCGCGGCGCCGCCGAGCCGGAGCCGGACGAGCCGCAGGAGCGTGTCGAACACGCCGCCGCGGTCCGGGCTCATCACCATCGCCGAGCGCAGGAGCACGAGCCGCGTGCGGGACCCGGCCGGAGCCTCAAGCGCGGCTCGCTCCCACGCGCGTGCGACGTCGATGCTGAAGCGCCACGTGTCCGGGGCGCCGGGCTCGCCGCCGCCGAGCACGCCCGTGCGCTCGTCGTTCGGCGCGTCGAAGCGGTGGGCGTAGATCGTCGCGGTGCTCGCCTGGAGCCAGACGGGCGGTGGGTCGGATGCCGCCGCGATCGCCTCCCCCACCGCGCGCGTCGAGTCCACGCGCGAGTCGAGGATCGCCCGCCGGTTGCGCTCGCTGTAGCGGCAGTCGACGCTGCGCCCGGCGAGGTTGATCACCGCGCCGGCCCCGTCCAGCTCCGCGGCCCAGCCCTCCGGCGAGCGCCCGTCCCAGCGCACGGCGCGCGCGCCCGGCGGAGCCTCGCCGCCGCGGCTGAGCACGACCACGTCGTCACCGTGCGCGGCGAACGCGCGGGCGAGGATCGCCCCGACCTGACCCGAGCCGCCGGGCATGACGACCTTCACGACCGGCTCCCGTTCTTGATCACTTGATCAATTTAACCGATCGGTCAAACTGGAGGCGTGCACGAGGCGAGGCAAAGCGGCCGGGGGCGGCCGTGACACGGGGCGAGGCCACGCGGCGGCGGATACTCGACGCCGCGCTCGAGTCGCTCCGCACGCGCGGTTTCGCGGCCTCCAGCACGCGCGCGATCGCGGAGATCGGCGGCTTCAACCCCGCGCTGACCTTCTACCACTTCGGCAGCCTCCACGAGCTTCTCCTGAGCGCGCTCGAGGACGCCAGCCGCGAGCGGCTCGACCGCTACCGGGGCGAGGCGCAAGCCGCGGCCTCGGCGACCGAGCTGGTCGAGCTGATGCGGCGCATCTACCGCGAGGACCTGGAGAGCGGCTTCATCCGCGTCGCGTCGGAGATGGTCGCCGGCGCGGTCGCGAACCCCGAGCTGGGCCCGCGGGTCGTGGAGCTGATGCAGCCGTGGATCGACCTGGCGCAGGAGTCGATCGCGCGCGTGCTGGAGGGGACGCCGGCCGCCGGGCTCGCCGACCCGGGGCAGCTCGCCTCGGCCGCCGTGATGTTCTACCTCGGCGCGAACCTGTTCACGCGGTTGGTGCCGGAGCGCGAGGCGGTGGAGCCGCTGCTGAGTGCGGCCGCCGGCGCCGCGGCGCTGGCCGACGCTCAGAGAGCGCGCGCGTAGCTGTCCTCCGCCGAGAGCTCGCCGCCGCCCCCGCCACCCGCCCGGAAGGCCAGCAGCGCGACGTCGTCGGCGCCCTCCGGCGGGAACGCGGAGATCACGCAGTCGCAGACGGCCTCGGCGTCGCGCTCGCAGTCCCCCACGAGAGCGCGCAGGCGCTCGAGCTGCTGCCCGAGGGCCGCGTCGCGGCGCTCGACGAGCCCGTCCGTGTAGATCACCACGAGCGACCCGGGCTGGAAGTCCACGACCCCCTCCTCGATCGCGGCGTGCTCGCCGAGGCCCAGCGGGTACGAGCGCGACTCGGTCAGCAGGCGCGGCTCCTCCCCGGGGGGCGCGAGCACCGGCGGCACGTGGCCGGCGTTGGCGAAGCGCAGCTCGTCCCCCTCCGGTTCGTAGACGAGGTACAGGAACGTTGCGAACTCGCCCCGGAAGAAGCGGTGCACGCGCTCGGTGACCTCCAGGGGCGAGAGCCCCTCCCGCGCGTACGTGCGGACCGAGTGCCGCAGGCCCGCCATCTCCGAGGCGGCGAGCACTCCGTGACCCGCCACGTCACCGAGGGTCAGGACCACGCGGCCGTCCGGCAGCTCGAGCACGTCGTACCAGTCGCCGCCGATGTCGCGCGTGCCGGCCGGCAGGTAGCGCGCGGCAACCGTGCCGTGCGCGAGCGGCGGCAGAACGTCGGGGCGCAGGCTGCGGCTCAGCGCGGCGGCCACCGCCTCGGCCTCGGCGCGCTTCCCCATCTCGCGGCCGGCCTGCGCGCGCATCTGCTCGTTGAAGCGCCAGGAGGCGATGGCGATCGCGCTGGCGCCCGCCACGAATATCCCGTGGATCGCCGCCCAGCGCCACGGGTGCTCCTGCGCGGAGGTGTGGTTGTAGACGGCCTCCGGCTGGATCGCGCCGGCCGCGCCGTGGTGCACGGCCACGTAGGCGACCGACAGCAGGAACGGGAGCCAGTCCTCGTACAGCGCGAGCACGGGGATCATCAGGAAGAAGTGGAAGTGCGCCTCGATCGCGCCGTCCCACAGGTGCACGAGGATCGCCGAGCTGGTGAGCAGCCCGATGGCCGTCAGGGAAGCGCGCAGCCGCCTGCCCCTCGCGAACGTGGCCGCGAGTGCGAGGACGAGGAGCGGCAGCGCCTCGAGCAGGGCGTGGAGCACCTGGTAGTCGCGGGCGATCCCGAAGATCGGCAGGCCGACGACGTGCATCCAGAGCAGCCGCGTTATCCAGCGGTGGCGGATCTCGAAGACCGAGGGCGGCAGCGTCTGCCCCTTGGGCAGCAGCGACGTGACGGCTTGCGCTGAGGCGGAGGTCTGCATGCGAAGGGCTACGCCATTGTGGATGCGCGGCGTTGCGCGGGCAACCCCCCCGAGCGGCCCGCGCGCCAGGGTTGGCGGGCGGGCGTCAGCCCGGGATGCGCGCGCGGCGTTCGAGCCACTGCGCCAGGACCTCCGCGCACCCCTGCTGGGACGCGCGCTCCGCGAGCGCCAGCAGGCACTGCGCGCCGGC
The DNA here is from genome assembly GCA_036386455.1 of Thermoleophilaceae bacterium. GTDB lineage: Bacteria > Actinomycetota > Thermoleophilia > Solirubrobacterales > Thermoleophilaceae > AC-37. Next base: position 1,126 of record DASVVS010000017.1, on the reverse strand, counting down.
GTCGACGCCCGTGCCCGGCAGCGCGTGGAGCGAGGCGAGCGCGAGCTGGGCGTCCGCCAGCGACGGGCGCACCTCGCGGCAGAAGCGGCTGTGCCAGCGCACCGCCGCGGCCTCGTAGCGGCCCGGGTCGCGCTCGAGCAGGAGCAGGCAGAGCGCGAGCGCGTCCTCGAGCGGCACGCGCGGCAGCTCGGCCGCGGTGGCCATCGCGATCGTCGGGTTGCCGCGGGCGATCGCGCGCTTGAGCCGCGCGTACGGGGATCCCTGAGCCGTCACGAACACATGTTCGCATGGGCGGCAAGCGGCCGGGGTCCGCGGCACGGTCGCCCGCGCCCCTCCTATAGCTTCCGCGCCATGTTGAGGAGCCGCCGCCTGCCGCTCTTCCCGCTGATCGTGGCGCGCGAGCGGCTCACCCGGAGCGAGCGCGCTCGCGAGCCGGAGCCGATGGTGATGGACGAGCCGGTTGGCGTGGCCGAGTACGACGCCGCGGGCGAAGCGGTGCAGGTGCCGGTCCACCACTTCAACGCGCTCGCGATCAGCCGGCTGCTGCCGGAGGGCGGCACGCTGGTCGACCTTGGCTGCGGCTCGGGGCGGCTGCTGGCGCGACTCGCACGGGGCCGGCCGGACGCGCGGCTGATCGGGCTCGACCTCTCGGAGCCGATGCTCGAGACGGGGCGGCGGCTGTTGGAGCGCGAGGGCGTGGCGGACCGGGTCGACCTGCGCCGCGGCGACATCACGACGTTCGACACGGATCTCGCCGAGCGCCCCGACGTGGTCAGCTCGAACTTCACGCTGCACCAGTTCCCCGAGGAGGACCTCGTGCATCGCTGCCTCGCGGCTATCGGCCGCGAGCGGAGGAGCACGGGCTGCGGCGTGTACGTGTTCGACCTGGTGCGCCTGCGGAGCGCGCACACGTGGCCGGCGATGATGGCGTCGGTCCGGCTGCCGGGCGAGGCATTCCTCCACGACTCGCTGGCGAGCGAGCGCGCGGCGTTCACGTTCGAGGAGCTGACCGGATTGGTCGAGCGCGCGGGCCTCGGCGACCTCGAGCACATCCGCTCGCGGCCGCTCGGCGAGTACCAGGTGCACCGCGCGCCGGGGCGCGGCGGGGGCGCTCCGGGCGCGTGGC
>DASVVS010000016.1:0-6063 GCA_036386455.1 Thermoleophilaceae bacterium | reverse complement strand
GCGCCAGGCGCTGGTGGGCATCTCCTCCCGCTACGCCGATCCCGCCGAGGTGCGCCGGGCGCTGGAGGAGGCCGAGCTCGTGCTCGACGTGACCGCCGACGGCCACGCGCCCGAGGAGGACATCGGCGGCGGCACCTACCGGCTGCTCTTCCGCGTGCTCGCCTCGCACCCCGAGGAGGTGCGGAGCTTCTACGAGGACACCGTGGCCGCGGTGGTGCGCTACGACGAGCAGTACTCGACGGACCTCGTCGGGACCCTCGAGGCCTACCTCGCCGAGAACTGCAACATGAACGCGACGGCGTCGGCGATCTACGCCCACCGCCACACGGTGGCCTACCGGCTGGAGCGCGTCCGCGAGCTGACGGGGCTGAATCCGATGGCCTCCGAGGACCGCGAGCGGCTGGGGCTCGGGTTGAAGGCGTACCGGATCATCGCGCCGCGCTTGCCGCGGTAGCGGTCACGCCCCGCGGTGCAGCCAGCAGTTGACGGTGAAGCGACGCGCGCGGAAGCCGTGCCCGTCGCCGAGCCGGACGGGCAGCACCTCGTGCCGCATCCAGCTCGGGAACGCAACCAGCGTGTCGGTCGCGGGTGGGACGTCGACCACCGCCTCGAGCTCGCCCGAGCGCGACGGGAATCCGTACAGCCGCAGCTCGCCGCCGTCGAAGCGGCGCGGGGTGTCGCTGAAGTAGTAGACGCACGAGAGCACGCGAACCGCCTCGCGGCTCTCGCGCGTGTCGATGTGCGTGTGGATATGGCCCCCGTCGCCGTAGGAGGTGATCTCGAGCTCGACCGGCTCCAGGTCCGCCTCACCGATCCTCAGCTCGGCCACGGCGGTGCGGGCAAGCTCGCCGAAGCGTTCCTTCAGCGGCGCGCCGAACGGCCCCATGTCGCCGAGCACGAGGCAGTCGCGGCGGCTCGGATCCACCTGCGCCTCGCCGGTCACCCGGTTGTAGGCCCGGCCGGCCGTGAAGTCCGCCGCGTGCGCTTCCGCGTGGTCCAGCAGGGCGGCCGCCCGCTCGGGCCCGAGGACGTTCTCGAACACGATGTGGGGGCAGCGGGCGAGGGCGGTGGCCGCTGCGTCTGATCGGGTCCTTGGAGTGGTCAAGAGCGTTTTTCCGTGAGGGGGTGCTCGATGGTAGAGTGCGCCAACTTGACCCAACGAGGGGGACCCGCATGAGCCGCGACCTTCAGGATGACCAGCAGCAGGCGCCGCACTCGCCCGAGGCCGTCGACAGGCCGAAGCGCGCCTGGCGCACGCCGGACATCGTCGACGTGGGCGATGTCCTGGATCTCACCGAAGCCGTCGGTGGGAACCTCAACGACAGCCCCAACGTGGGCATGGACGTGACGTACAAGAACTAGCTGGACCCGGACGTCACGGGCGGGGCATCGAATGCAGGCCACGCACGCGGTCGCCCCGTCCGTCCGTCACGTCGAAGTCGAGGGTCTGCGCGTCGTCCTGGACCTCGCCACGGAGTCGTACCGCATCCTCGACGACGCGGCCAGCGCGCTGTGGCCGGTACTGATCGGTGAGCGTGACGCGGCCGCGTCGTACGACGCGCTGACGCGGGAGTTCGACGTCAGTGAGGAGCGCTGGCGATCGGACCTCGCCGACTTCGCGCGCCGCTGCGAAGACCAGGGCCTGCTCGTGCAGGCCGGCTCGGCGCCGGTTGCGCAGGACGATCGCCCCGCTCCGCGGCCGCCCCGCGGCGGCCCCGCCACCCGGCGGGCGCTCGCCTGCCTCCTTGCCACGCGACGTGCCCTCCACCGCCACGGCTTCCGCACGACCTACGAGGATTACGCCCGGGTCGAGCTGGGCCGGGCGTCGGCCCCGCTCCAGCGCTCGCTCGCGGCTTTCACGCGCGCGGAGAACCTGTTCGTCTCGGGCCGTGCGCCGGGTGACTGTCTGCTGCGATCGCTTTCGCTCTACCGGTTTCTGCGCTCCGCCGGTCACCCCGCCGAGCACGTGATAGGCGTTCGCCGGCATGCCTTCGCGGCGCATGCGTGGGTCGAATGCGAAGGCGCCCCGCGACTCGACGAGCGCGCGCCGGAGTTCACGCCCATCGCGCGGATGGGGCTCCCGGCCGCCGGCCCCGGATGAGCGACTTCCACGGGACCCTGACCGTCGACGGCGCCCGCATCGCCGGCGATGCCGTGCCCGAGACGCACCTCGGATGCGAGGTCGTCGTCAGCGGGTTCGTGGCCGGTCGCGCCGAGCTCGGCCACCGGCTCGGCGCCCCACCGGGGGCGAGCGAAGCGGAACTGGTCGCGCACGCCTACCGCCGTTGGGGCGACCGGCTCTCGGCTCACGTGCACGGCGAGTACGCGGCGGCCGTCGTGGACCGGGGAGCGGGGACCGCCCTCCTGACTCACGACGCGCTGGGGCTCGCCACGCTCTTCCATTCGAGCCGCGGCGGCCGCGTCCGCTTCGCGACGGACCTCGCCGACCTCGCGGCCGCCGGGGACGAGCTGGACCGCGAGTACATCGCGGACTTTCTCGCGTTCGGCTTCATCACGGGCGCACGCACCCCCTTCGCGGCGGTCCAGCGCCTGCTCCCGGGCAAGAGTCTCGTGTGGTCGGCCGGGCGGCTCCGCGAGCGGCAGGCCTGGAGCCTGAGCGACGTCGAGCGGCTCCGCCACGGCTCGGACGGCGAGTACGAGGAGCACCTCCGGGCGCTCCTCGGGGCCGCGGTCGAGGGCTCGCTGGATCCGGAGCGCCCGACCTGGATCTCGCTCTCGGGGGGCCTCGACTCGTCGACGATCGCGTGCGTGGCCGCCGCCGCCGGCGATCGCGACCTCGCCGCGCTGTCGGTGCTCACCAGCGCCTGGCCCGAGTCGGACGAGAGCGCCTGGATGAAGTCCGTCGTCGAGCGCTACGAGCTTCCTTGGCACACGATCGAGCTCGAGTCGATGCTCCCGTTCACCGAGCTGCCGCGCGGCGTGCCCGCCGAGCCGACCCAGGCCGTGATCGAGGAGGCGCGGCTGGGGGTGCAGAACGAGATCGCCGGCGCCCACGGGGTGCGGGTGCTGATGACCGGCCACGCCGGCGACGCGGTGCTGTGCGCGTCGCCGGGCGCGATCCCCTTCCACCTGGCCGACCCGCTCTTCTCCGGGCGGCCGCTCGCGGCGATCCGGTCGGCCGCCGCCTGGCGCAGGGGAACCACGAACGGGCGCTCGCATGCGTTCTGGCTGCTGCGCGGCCTGGCCGAGCCGGCGCTCCGTCACATGCGCGGACAGCGCCTCACCGGCATCGACCTGGCCCGGCCGCTGCCGCCGTGGGTCAAGCCCGAGTACGACCGCGAGTGGGACCTGCGGCGCCGGGTGCACCGGGAGGTCGCGCCACGGGCGCGTGAGCCGGGGCGGCAGGGCCTCGCCCACGACCTGTGGGTGCTCTCGCTCGCGACGGGCTCTGCTCCCAGCCGGCGGATGGCGTTCGAGGTCCGTCGCCCCCTGCTGTACCTCCCGCTCGTGGAGTTCATGGCGGCGATCCCCTGGGAGCAGAAGCTGCGCCCGGACCAGGACCGCTACCTCCAGCGGCGCGCGCTGCGGGGCGTCCTGCCTGAGGACGTGCGCACGCGCACCGGCAAGGCGAACGGGAACCCGGCGCTGGTCGAAGGTCTGCGGCGATCCAGGGACTGGGTGCCGTATCTGACCGAGGATCCGGCCATCGCCGAGCACGGAATCGTCGAGGCGGACGAGTGGCACCGCGTCGTCAGGCGGGCCAGTGTCGGACAAACGCACGACGACAAGATCTTCCTGGCGGCGGTGGCGCTCGAGGTGTGGCTGCGCCACTGGGCCCGGCCGCGGGCGGCGGCGCCGCGAGTGGCCGCGGGTCCGGAGCTGGTGGCCTAGGCCATGCCGAGCTCCGCGCCTCCGGCCGCGTCGCTGCGCTGGGTCGAGCCGGCCCCGCGCACGCCCTCGCACACGAAGGCCCTGCCGCTCCTGCGAGCAGCGGTGGAGGCGGCGCCCGAGCACCTCGAGTCGCGCCGGCGACTCGCCGCAGCGCTGTTCCAGCTCGGCCGGCTGGAGGAGCTCATCGCCGTGCTCGAGCCGCTCGGCCGCCAGGCGGAGGCTCCGCCGGAGCTCCTGGTCGACCTCGGCCGTGCGGCGCTGCTGGCGGGCGAGGACCAGCTAGCTCTGACGTCCCTGCGCCGGGCGGGCGCCGCCGGGTCGACGGCGGCGCTCGGTCACCTGGCCGGTGCGCTCCTTCGCCTCGGGCAAGAGCGTGACGCCCTGGGGGCAGCGCTGCGGGGGGTCGAGGCGGCCCCGGCGGACTTCAAGCCCCTGGGCGTGGCCGCTCGGATCCTGCTCGCGCGCGGCGAGCGGCGGCGGCTGTGGGAGGTGTGCGCGGGCATCCGTGCCCGCGCGGAGTGGAACCCGTACCTTCCGTCCGCGATGGCGCACGCCGCCGGCAGCGAGGCCGAGCGGGCCGAGGTCGGGGAGATGGTGGACCCGTCGCGCTGGTACGCGTGCGCCGACGACTGGGGCGACCTCGCGGCCCCGCTGAGCACCGAGCTGCTCGCCCATCCGGCCCTGATCGACCTGCCCGCGACGAAGTCGACCGCCGGCGCCGGCAGCCGCATCGACCAGCTCCACATCGAGGGCGGGCCCGTTGCGCGTGAGCTGCACGGCCGTATCAGGGCGGCCGTCGACGCCTACGCCGCGGACCGCGACGACGGCGGCGACCATCCGATGGTCGCCACCCGCCCCGCGGCGGCGATGCTCGCGAGCTGGGCCGTGGCCGTGCGCCGCGACGGCCACGAGGACTGGCACAACCACCCGGGCGGTTGGCTGAGCGGCGTGTACTACGCCTCCGTCCCCGCCACGGCCGGCGCGCGCGCCGGCGCCATCGAGTTCGGCCCGCTGCCGTTCGGGAGCGACGCCGAGCCGCGGGCCTGGCCGCGCTGGCGGGTTAGACCGCGCCCGGGCCGCCTGCTGCTCTTTCCCTCCCACTACGGTCACCGCACCTGGCCAACCGGTCGCGGCGACACCCGGCTCTGCGTCGCCTTCGACGTCAGCCCGGCCCGTCCCGATGCCTGAGATCAGGCCCGACACGGTCGTCGCCCGGAGCCCCTCGGTCGTCACCTCCGAGGTCGACGGCGAGATCCTCATGATGAGCATCGAGCGGGGCCGTTACTTCGGGCTGAACGACGTGGCCGGCGACCTCTGGGAGCGGCTCGGCTCGCCCCGGCCGTTCGGCGAGCTCGTGGCTGAGCTCGACGCCGCCTACGACGCGCCGGCCGAGACGATCGAGGCCGACCTGCTGGCGCTGCTCACCGCGATGCACGAGCGTGACGTGATCGAGTTGCGCGACCCGGCCGCGTAGAAAGACGCGCGCCGACGTCGAGGCTCTGGGTGACCCACCTGAGCGACCTGCCCCGAAGCGGGCATTGACTCCGGGGTGCGGCTGTGGGACGGTGCGCGTGGGGGCGGCCCCCGGTCCAACCAACACACCCGCCGTCGACGAGGGCGGGACCTCTGAGCGGAGCGCCGCCCCTCGATTCCCTCCGCGCCCCTCGATTCCCTCCGCGCCGCTCGACGCCCGCGCCGCGCCGCCTAGCTGTTGGGCGGGACCGCCCGGCCCTTCCAGCTCTTCACCCGCCACTCGCCGTCCTCCTTCACGAGGCTGACGTCGATGCGCGTGTTGTTGCCGGCGCCGGTCACGGTCACGGTGGCGGTGTCGCCGGTCACCTTCGCCTCCTTCTGCTCCGGGTTGACCCGGGAGGCCAGCGGGCCGAGGTCGTCGCAGAGCTTCGGGTCCACGCCGTCGGCCAGCGTGCCCGCGCACTTCTCGCTCTCCTTGTTCGCGTGCGCGGCCACGTACTCCTTGGCCACGTCGCCGGCTCGGTCCGCCTCGGACTTCTCCCCGCCGCCGCCGCAGCCGGCGAAGAGCGCTGCGGCCACGAGGGCCGGTGGAATGACGCGCGCGATACTCATGCGCGTGAACCTACCGCCCGCGGGACTCTGCAACACCTGCGTGCACCAGAAGGTGATCCGCAGCGGGCGCGGCTCGGTCTTCTCGATGTGCCTGCGCCACAAGACGCAGCCCGAGTACCGGAAGTA
>DASVVS010000015.1:0-40170 GCA_036386455.1 Thermoleophilaceae bacterium | reverse complement strand
CGACGCGTTCGGCCACCGCAACATCAAGGTCGACGGCTTCGAGGCCGACGACGTGATCGCGTCGATCGCCGAGCGCGCCCGCGAGGAGGGCATCCCGGTCGTCGTCGTCACCGGCGACCGCGACGCGTTCCAGATCGTCGGCGACGGCGTGCGCGTGATGGCGACCTCGCGCGGGATCACGGAGACGAAGGTCTACGGGCCGGAGGAGGTGCTCGACCGCTACGGCATCTCGCACGAGCTCATCCCCGACTTCTACGGCCTCAAGGGCGACACCTCGGACAACATCCCCGGTGTCCCCGGGATCGGCGACAAGACGGCCTCCGAGCTGCTCCAGCGCTTCGGCGACCTGGAGACCGTGCTCGCGAGCGTGGACGAGATCTCCGGGGCCAAGCGCAAGGAGAACCTGACCAACCACGCCGAGGACGCGCGGATCTCGAAGCAGCTCGCCACGGCGCAGCGCGACGTGGCGGTCGAGCTGGACCCCGAGGAGTGCCTCTCGGACGAGCCCGACCGCGCCCGCCTGCGCGAGGTGTTCCGCGAGTTCGAGCTGCGCGCGCCGCTGGAGCGGCTCGAGGAGGCCCTGGGGGAGGACGCGGCGGCGCCGCGGGAGGTCGCGGCGCTGACGATCGAGGCGCGGGCGGTCGAGGGCTCGACGGCCGCACTCGAGGAGCTCGACGGGGAACTCGCCACACTCGTGGCGGCGCGGCCCGTCCCCGAGGACGGCACTGTCCTGGATTCGGGTCGCATAGCGGCCCCCGGGCAGGACGGTGACGAGCAACCGCCACCCGCCGAGCTCTCCCTCGACCTCGAGGCCGCCTCTCCCCGGCCGCCGCTGGAGTTCGCGGCGTACGCGGGGGGCGAGACGGTCCTCACCGGCGAGGCCGAGTCGCTGGCCGCCATCACGATGGCCTGGGGCCGGCGCCCGCTCGTGGCCCACGACTGGAAGACCATCGCGGCGTCGGAGGAGCCGACCGAGGCGCCGCCGCTCGAGCACGACACGCTCGTGGCGGCCTATCTGCTCGACCCCGCCGGCCGCGCCTATCCGCTCGACGAGCTGGCCGACCGCGAGGGGCTGGGGGCGAACGTCGACCCTCCGTCCGGGGGGCAGGCGGAGCGGGACGGCCTCGCCGAGCGCGCGATCGTGACCCGTGCACTCGCCGAGCGCCAGCGCGAGGAGCTCCGGAGCGAGGGCCTCACGCGGCTCTTCGAGGAGGTCGAGCTGCCGCTCGTCGACGTCCTCGTGGACCTGCAGCGCGAGGGCATCAAGCTCGACACGGCCAAGCTCGCCGAGATCTCGACCAAGGTGCAGGAGCAGGTCGAGGAGCTCGAGGGCGAGATCCACGAGCTGGCGGGCACCGAGTTCACGATCGGCTCCCCGCAGCAGCTCGGCGAGATCCTCTTCAACAAGCTGGGGCTGAGCAAGAAGCGCCGCGGCAAGACCGGCTTCAGCACCGACGCTCGCGTGCTGCAGGCGATCCGCTCCGAGCACGAGATCATCCCCAAGATCGAGCGCTGGCGGGAGCTGTCGAAGCTCAAGTCGACCTACCTCGACGCGCTGCCGCTGCTGGTCGACGGCCGCAGCCGGCTGCACACCACCTTCAACCAGACGGCGACGACCACCGGCCGCCTCTCCAGCACCGACCCGAACCTCCAGAACATCCCGATCCGCACCGAGCTCGGCCGCGAGATCCGCCAGTGCTTCGTGGCGGAGGAGGGGCACCGGCTGATCTCCGCCGACTACTCGCAGGTCGAGCTGCGCGTGCTCGCCCACGTGTGCGGCGAGGAGGTGCTGAAGGACATCTTCGCCCGCGGCGAGGACGTGCACACGGCCACCGCCGCCGAGATGTTCGGGGTCGAGCCGAAGGACATCGACCCGGGCACGCGCTCGAAGGCGAAGATGATCAACTTCGGGATCGTCTACGGGCTGTCCGCGTACGGCCTGGCCGACCGGCTCGACATCCCCCAGGACGAGGCCGGCGAGTTCATCGAGCGCTACCTCGCGCGCTTCCCGAAGGTCAAGGAGTTCATCGACACGACGATCGCCGAGGCCACCGAGCGAGGCCACGTGACCACGATCTTCGGCCGCAAGCGGCGCATCCCGGAGCTGCGCTCGCGCAAGTGGCAGACGCGCTCGCTGGGCGAGCGGCTGGCGGTGAACACGCCGATCCAGGGAAGCGCCGCGGACATCATCAAGGTGGCGATGGTCCGCAGCGTGGACGCCCTGCGCGACGCCGGCCTGGGCACGCGGCTCGTGCTCCAGATCCACGACGAGCTGCTGTTCGAGGCGCCGGAGGGCGAGGTGGAGGCGGCGTCCGAGATCGTGGTGCGCGAGATGGCCGGTGCCTACGACCTCGACCCGCCGCTCGCCGTCGACGCCGGCTCCGGCGAGAACTGGCTGGCGGCCAAGTGAAGCCGGGCCTGGCCGTCTTCCTCACCGCCTGCGCGGGCTCCCTGGTCGCCATGCAGGCGCCGATCAACGGCGTGCTCGGAAAGGCCGCCGGCTCGTTCGCCGCCGCCACCATCTCCTTCACCATCGGGACGGTGGCGCTCGTGGGGATCACGCTGCTCAGCGGGCAGAACGTGGACCTCGGGGCCGTCGGGGAGCTGCGCTGGTACTACCTGACCGGCGGCCTGCTGGGCGCCGCGTACGTCACGACCGTGCTCGTGAGCGTGCGGACCCTGGGCGCCGGCGGAGTGACCGCCGCCACCATCGCCGGCCAGCTGGCCTTCTCGGTCCTGCTCGACCGCATGGGGGCCTTCGGGCTCGACGAGAAGCCGCTCAGTCCCGCGCGGATCGCCGGAGTGGCGCTCCTCGCGGCGGGCGTGTTCCTGATCGTCCGCGAGTAAGACCTTGCGCGCACTTGCGCGCGAACGTCTTGTCGCAGATGATGGACGTGGAGGACTCGTAATGCCTCGATCGTTGATGGCACCCTCGGACGAGGGAGTGATGGCTGTAGTCAACGGCACCGCCAGTGGGGCGGGGGATCCGCACGCGCTGCTCGAGGCCGTGTGCGCGGAGCTTCGCGCCGCGGGCGCGCGCGCCGAGGGCGTGGTGACCGGGTCGGAGGCCGAGCTCGGCGAGGTGCTGGCGTCGGCCGGCCGGCGGCGCGTGGCGCTCGTGGGCGGCGACGGCACGCTCCACGCGGCGGTCAACCAGCCGGTCGAGCTGCCCGAGATCGCGATCGTGCCCACCGGCCGCGCGAACAACGTGGCCCGCGCGCTTGGCGTGCCGCTGGACCTGCGCGGCGCGGCGTCGGTGGCCGCCAACGCGCTGTCGCGGCCGCTCGACCTGCTCCGGGTGGAGACCGGCGCCGGACACGAGTGGTGCGTGGAGGGCGTGAGCGCGGGCCTCCAGGCCGACGCCCGCTCGCGCTACGGCGGCGAGAACTCCGGGGACGTGCGCGGCGGCGCGCAGGCGTTCGCCTCGGCGCTGCGCGAGTTCGAGCCCTACGACGTGGCGCTGTGCGCCGACGGCAGCGCCGCCTTCAGGGGCCAGGCCGCGCAGGTGTTCCTGTCGAACCTCCCGTACTTCGGCTTTGGCTTCCGGGTCGACCCGCTCGCCCGCCCGCGTGACGGCCTGCTCGAGGCGATCGTGCTCGAGGCGGAGTCGCGCATCGACGTGGCGCGGCTGATGTGGTCGGTCTACCGCGGCCGCCACCTCGGCCGCCGCGGCGTGCGGCTGGCCCGCGCCCGCGACGCCGTGCTCACCGGGCCCGTCCCGCTCGCGGGCGACGGCACCCCGCTCGGCACCGGGTCGGCCACGGTGTCGGTGGAGCAGGGACGGCTGAGGGTGGCGGCGCCGTGAGGGGCCGCGGCTCCGCCGAGCGGCGCGGCTCCGCCAAGGGCGGCGGCTTCGCCTTCCTCGCGGGCTTCGGCGTCGCGGCCGCGGGCGTCGGCGCCGCGCGTGCGCTCACCACCACGTACGTCCCCGTGCTGCTCGACCGGATCGACGACGCCCCCGGCCTGATCGGCATGGTCATGCTGGTGAACGCCGTCGCCGGCTTCGCGGTGCCGATCGGCGTGGGTGTGTGGAGCGACCGCCGGCGGCGCGGCCGGCTCGGGCGGCGGCTGCCGTTCGTGATCGGCGGCGTGGCGCTGAGCGCGGGCGGGCTGGTGGCGATCGCGCTTGGCACGACGACCTCCTACGTGCTGCTCGGCCTGGCCGCGGCGGCGGTCTACGTGGGGCTGAACGCGGCGGCCACGGCGCACCGCTCGATCGTGGTCGAGTCGTTCGAGGACGCCCGCCGCCCGGCGGCGACGAGCGCCCAGGAGGTGGCGATGCTGCTCGGCGGGATGCTCGCGCTGGGGGCGGGTGCCGCCCTCATCGAGGTCTCGGCGCCGGCGCTGTTCGCGGTGGGAGCCGTGCTCGTGCTGGTGCTGGCGGCGCCGACGGTCGCGGTCGTGCGCCGGCGGCTGGTGCCGGCCGAAGCCGACGCCTCCGGCGAAGCCGCCGCCGCCACCGGCGAAGCCGCGCCCGGTGGGGTCGCCGCCTCCGGCGAAGCCGCGCCCGGCGGGGCCCCCCGCAACCACCCCCGCGACCACCGCCCGACCCTCCGCGAGCTCGCCTCCGCCGCCCGCCTCCCCGGCGCCCGCGAGGTCCTGCTCGCCCAGATCCTCTGGCTCGTCGCCTACGGCGCGCTGCCCGCCTTCTTCCTCCTGTACGCCGACCACGCGCTCGGGGTCGGACCCGGCCCCGCGTCCGGCCTGCTCGCCGGCTACGGCGTGCTGACGGGCGCGGCGATGCTCGTGGCCGGCCGCGCGCGCCCTGAGCGCGTGCTGCCGCTGCTGCTCACGGGCGCCTCGCTGCTCGGCGCCGGCCTGATCGCCGCGGCCCCCGCCACCACGATCGCCGCGGCCGCGGTCCCGTTCGCCGCCGCGGCGGTCGGCTTCGGGCTCGTGACCGCGCTCGGCTTCCCGTACTTCGCGCGCTTCGTCCCCGACGGCGAGTCCGGCCGGTACACGGGCCTCTTCTTCGCGGTCCGCGCGATCGGCTCGGCGATCACGCTGCCGGCCGCCGGCCTGCTCGTGGCGGTCACCGACTCGTACCGGGTCCTCCCGCTGGTCGGGGTCGCGGCGCTCGTCTCACTCGTCCCGCTCGCGCGCGCGGCACGCCGCGAGCCGGCGCGGCCCGGCCCCGCGCTCGCGCCCGTCCGCACGGTCACCGCCATCGTCCCGGCCCACCTCACCGCGCGGCTGGAGGCTGTCGTCGCCGGTCTCGCGCCGCACGTGGACGACGTCCTGGTGGTGGCCGACGGCGTGCCGCCCGACGGCGAGGATGCGCTCGGCCGCCTGGCCGCCAGGCCGCGCGTGCAGCTCGTCCGCCTGCCCGAGAACGCCGGCAAGGGCGATGCCGTCGCCGCCGGGGCACGGGCCGTCCTGGCACGGGCCGAGCGGCCCGACGCGATCGTGGTGATCGACGCCGACGGCCAGCACCCGCCGGAGCGCGTGCCCGCCTTCGTGGCCGCCGCCGCGCATGCGGAGCTCGTGATCGGCGACCGCAGCGGCGACCGCGCCGCCATGCCCCGGACCCGCCGCTTCACGAACGCCGTCTCGAGCGCCGTGCTCACGGTCCGGCTCGGGCGCCCCGTGCCCGACGCCCAGTGCGGGATGCGCCTGATCCGCACCGCCGCGCTCGAGCGCGCCCCGCTCCCGCCCGGCCGCTACGAGGCCGAGACCCACCACCTGCGCGCCGCCGCGCGCGCCGGCCTGGCGCTCGCCTGGGTGCCGATCCCGGCGATATACGACGGCGCCTCCTCGTCGTTCCGGCCGGTGCGCGACACGGCCCGCGTGCTGCGCGCACTGGTGGGCGGATCCGCGCCGCGCGGCGAGCGCCGCCGCCTGCACCGCCCCTCGCGCGAGTTCGCCCGCACCTGGGGGCTCCGCCTGGGGATGGTCGTGGCGGGGACGATGGTCGTGGGCGCGCTGATGCCGCTGCTCGCCCCGGCCGACCAGGGGCTGTTCGTGATGTTGAACTCGCTCGGCGGCGGGCCGGAGTGGCTCTACGAGGCGCTCGACCCGCACTCGCGCAACTACCTGCTGCTCGGCCTGGTCGCCGCGGTGTGGGCCGCGGCCACCCGCACGCGCGCGACGGTCGCGGTCGCCTGCGCCGTCCTCTTCGCCGGCCTGTTCTCGGACCTGCTCGTGCAGGCGGTCTACCTGCTCTACGAGCGCCCGCGGCCGGAGGAGATCGGCGGCCTCGAGGTGCTGCTGGTCACGCCCGAGCGCACCTGGGCTCACATCGCCTCGTTCCCGAGCGGCCACATGGTCGTGACGACCGCCATCGCTGTCGCCGGCATGACGCTCGTGCCCGCCCTGCGCACGCCGTTCTGGATCTACGTCGGCCTGATCGCGCTCACGCGGATCACGTTCGGCGCGCACTTCCCGCTCGACGTGGCGGTCGGCGCCGTCTTCGGCTACTACGTCGGGCTCTTCTCGGCCTGGCTGCCGCACGCGGTCGGGCTGACCGACCGCACGCCCGCGAGCGCGTTCCCGCGCCTGTCTAGGCCGCGGCCGGCTCGCGCGCGGGCAGCCTAGACCCGGCGAGCCAGACGGCGATCACGATCGCCGCGCCGGTGGTCCAGCCGGCGAGCACGTCGCTCGGGTAGTGCACCCCGAGGTAGATGCGGCTGAGCCCGATCGCCACGACCAGCGTCGCTCCCGCGATGGCGCAGGCCGCGCGCGGGAAGCCGCGGCAGGCGCGCGCCAGGGCGAACGCCAGACAGCCGTAGACGGCCATGCTCATCGCGGAGTGCCCGCTGGGGAAGCTGAAGCCGCCGGCGTCGGTGAGGTTGGCCTCGGGCCGCGGCCGCTCGACCACGAGCTTCACGACCGCGACGGTCAGGTCCGTGACGGCGTAGGCGGCGATCAGCGCCATGGCGGAGCGCCAGCGCCCGCGCAGCGCCAGGCCGAGCGCCGCGAGCAGCGCGACCGCGATCAGCACGAAGGTGGAGCCGAGCGCGGAGATGATGAAGACCCAGCCCGTGACGGGCTCGCGCGCGTGCTCGTGCACGGTCTGGTTGGCGGCGCGGTCGAACGCGACGATGTTCGCGCCGGCCTCGACGGCGATGCCGAGCAGCACCACGACGACGACCAGGGCGGCTGGCCATGCGACGGCAGGGATGTTCCTAAGCGTCTTCGACATGCGATACCGGCGGGCCGGGCCACTTCAGGCCGATCCGTCTTCCAACCAGATCGGCAGATGCCCATGCCGCGCTTGAGCGTAAGAGGTACCCGGACGCGTCCGAGGCCGAACGTCGAATCTTCTTCGCGTTCTCTTACGAGGGTCTCACGCGCCGATTACACGGCGATGAGAGCGTGCCTCATCCGACGAGGAGGAGGGACATTGAGAGGACGGATCTACATCGGAGGCGCGCTGGCCGCGCTGGCGCTCGCGCAGGCCGCGTGCGGCGGCGGGCCGGAGGCGGACGCCAAGACGAAGGACCTCGACCTGACCAGGCTCAAGGTCTCCAACGACGGCGTGCGCACCACGGGGCCGAAGCGCGGCTACCTGTATCTCTGCAACCGGCCGAACGGCCGGGGCGGCGCCTCGCAGGAGGGCCCGTGGATCCACGGCTCGACCTGGGACTACACGGAGAAGCTGCTGGTCGACGGCGCGGTCGAGTGGCCGGAGGCGAGCTACCGCGTGCGGCTGAGCGGGTCCACGCGCGTGCTCAGCGGCAACGGGCTGCCGACCAGCCACACGACCGGCGCGTACCCGATCTCGCAGTCCGACGACGTCTACCGGTACGACCGCAACCCGAACGCGATCCGCTCGCAGACCGTCCGCTTCGAGTTGCCGGCGCGGCCGCGGAAGGCCTCGTCGGCGCAGTGCATCTCGGGCGGCGCGGTGGGCGTGCTCGACTCGGGCGTCGCGCTCTTCCACGCCGTGGACGCCACCGGGCGCGACGCGGCCGCGAACGAGGTCCAGGACTCCTGTGACGGCCACCCGCAGATCTCGGGCGTCTACCACTACCACGCGCTCCCGCGCTGCCTGATGACAGGCTCCAAGGGTGCGCACTCGAAGCGCATCGGCTGGGCGCTCGACGGCTTCCCGATCTACGGCCCGCGCGGCGAGGGCGGGGAGTACATGCGCAACTCGAGGCTCGACGCCTGTCACGGCCACACGCACACGATCGTGATCGACGGCCGGAAGCGCTCGACCTACCACTACCACGCGACGATGGAGTTCCCGTACACGGTCGGCTGCTTCCGCGGTACGGCCGCCAGCCCGTAACATCCCGCCCGTGGAGGGAGTGGGAGGCCCGCCGGTCGTCGAGGAGCGACGCCGCACGCCGGATCGGCGTCAGGCGAGCCGCCGCGCCGAGGACAGGAGCTTCTACCTGCGCACGGCGGCGGCCGCGGCCGTGGCCGTGTGCGGCGGCCTGTCGATCGTGTACCTGTTCTTCGCGGCGCTCGGGGCCGTGGACATCGAGGACGCGCTCATCGCGACGGCGGTCGCGGTCGTGATGGGGGCGGTCTGGCTCGCCGGCTACCTGGCGCGTCACCGGCAGGGCGGCGGCGCCCCCGTGCAGGCGGACGACCGCGTGAACCGCGAGCGGCGCGGCTTCTGACCCAGCCACCCCCTCACGCCGGTCTGTACCGCCGAGCGACCGCGGCCGCGCTCGCGGCCGCGCCCCTGCTGTTCCTGATCGACAACCTGCTCCACCCGAAGGAGCTCGCGCGCGACAACGAGGTCCGCCAGCTCGCCGAGATCGCCGAGAACTACGACCGCTGGCAGCTCGCTCACTTCATCGGCTTCCTGGCGATCCTCGGGTTCGTCGTGGCCGCGCTCGGCCTGGCGTTCCTCGTGCGCCGGCGCCGGCCGGCCGCCGGCCTGGCGGGAGGCGCGCTGTCGCTCCTCGGACTGATGTGCTTCGCCTCGATCATCGCGCTCGACGGCTTCACCTGGGGAGTGCTCGGCGAGGTGTCCGCGCGCACCGGCGACACGCGGGTCAGCGCCGAGGCGCTGCACGACGTCCAGCAGTCCGAGTGGTCGCTCCAGTTCTACGTGCCCGCCCTGGCGTTCGCCGCGGGCATGGCCACGCTCGGGATCGCGGCGGCCCGCTCCGGTGCCGTCCCGGCCTGGGCCGGCTACCTGCTGGCGCTGGGCGCAGTGCTGGCCGGGACCGAGGGCGTGATCGTGAGCAACGTCTACTACGTGATCGGCTCGGCGGTGCTGCTGGCGGGCGGCGTCGCGGTGGCGCTCGCCGTCTGGCGGAAGACCGACGAGGAGTTCGCCGCGTGAGCGGGGATCCGGCGGAGTTCGTGGAGCGCTTCGCGGCCGTCTGGGAGGCGCCCACGCCCGAGCGCCTCAACGGGCTGCTGCACCCCGGCGTGCGGCTCGTCCAGCCGCTCGAGCCCGAGGCGAACGGGCACGAGGAGTCGGCGGCCATGTGGGGCCGCCTGTTCGGCCTGATCCCGGACCTCCGCGGCAGGGTGGAGGACTGGGCCGCGCGCGACGGCTTCCTCGTGATCGCGGTCAGGCTGTACGGCACGCTCGGCGGCGGCCCGGTCGAGTGGGTCAGCTCCGACCACATCCGCCTCGAGGACGGGCTCGTGCGCGAGCGGATCGCGAACTTCGACCCGTTGCCGATCGTGGCGACGCTGCTCCGGCGGCCGCGGGCCTGGCCGCCGTACGTCCGGACTCAGGCGAGCCGCCTGCGCGGCGGGCGCTGACGCCGGCCCCTGGCGCGCGGGCGCTCTTGCCCCCACGGCACTACCGCGTTTACGGTAGGTGCAACCAAGGGGGACTCGCATGTACCGCCGTACCGCTCTCGCCGCCTGCCTGGCCCTGGCGGCGCTGGCCGCGCCCAGCAGCGCGGCCGCCAACGAAGCGCCGACCTGCTCCGATCTCGAGTACACGACCGCCCAGGACACTCCGCTGACCCTCTTCGGCGGCTGTTCCGATCCCGACGGCCCGGCCCCGCTCACGTACTCGCTCGTCGACCATCCGGACTCCGGGTCGCTGCCGCAGGTCAACCCGAACGGGACGGCGACGTACCTGCCGAACCCCGGCTTCACCGGCACGGACAGCCTCCGGTTCACGGCCACGGACGGCGCCGGTGCGACCGCCGCTCCCGCCACGGCCACGATCACGGTCGTGCCCGACGACGGCAGCGCGAACCGGGCGCCGACGTGCCCGGACGTCGCGGTGTTCGTGGCCAAGAACACGTCGATCCCGCTGTTCGGCCGCTGCATCGACCCGGACGGGGACACGCTGACCTACGAGCCGCCGGCGCAGCCCGGCAAGGGCACGCTCACCTTCCCGACCCTCGACAGCGCGATCTACACGCCCGGCCCCGACTACGTCGGCCCGGACTCGTTCACGTACCGCGCGAGGGACGTCCACAACCTGTTCGCGGCGCCCGGCACCGTCTCGATCCAGGTCGTGGAGCCCGGCGCCGGCTCGTTCGCGAGCGGCGCGGCGCCGTCAGCGTCGGAGCCGGCCGTCGCGACGGTCACGACGACTCAGCCGGGTCCGGTCGTGATCCAGGCGGGACCCGCGCTGGCAGCGCCCCCCGGCGACTACACCTTCCTCGACCGGCAGTTCAACATCGGCGCGCCCGACGGCAACCCGCTGACGCTTACCTTCACGCTCGACTCCTCGATCGTCCCGGCGGGACAGGACGAGAGCACGATCACGGTGTTCCGCGACGGGGTGGCGGTGGCGGATTGCACGGCGCCGCTCGTCCCCGATCCGTGCGTGGCGGAGCGGACGCTCCTGGGCGACGGTGACGTGCGCCTCGTGGTCACGAGCACGCACGCGAGCCGCTGGAACTTCGGCGTCCAGCCGATCCCGCCCAAGCGGGGCAAGGGGTGCGGGGACAAGAACCACGCCCATGCTCGCGAGGGCAGCTGCCGGAAGCCCGCGAAGTAGGGCTCGGGGGGCGCCGGCCTCAGCGGCGGCGCCGGCCTCAGGCGCCGCCGGCCTCAGGCGGCGACCGGCACGCGTGGCGCCGCCACGGGCGGCGCGCTGACGGGCGGCGGCGGCGGCGCGATCCGCAGGTAGTGCCCGAACGACCAGTCGACGAAGCGCTGCGTGGACATCGCGCGCACGAGCGGCCCGAGCAGGCGCGGCGGCACGCGCGGGATGGCCCGCTGCACGCGCAGCATCCAGCGGAACTTCCACTCCTGCTCGGCGCTCAGGTCGTGGTAGCGGCGCAGCGCCTCCTCGCGCGTCCGGCGCCCCTCCACGACCGCCCGCAGCTCGCGCCCGCACGCGATCCCGAAGTGGAACGCGGTGCGGATGCCCTCGGCGGTCAGCGGCAGGCAATGGCCCGCCGAGTCGCCGGCGAAGAAGATGCCGTCCTCGGTGGCGTCGCGCAGCTTGTGCGGGATCCAGTTGCCCTGGTAGCCGAGCGGCTCGCGGCGCAGGTCCTCGGCCAGCAGCACGGTCGTGTCCTTCACGTGGAAGCGCGGATCGAACGAGCCGACGCCCACGCGCACCTCGTCGCGCGCGGGGAAGCTCCAGCCGTAGCCGGCCGGCACGTAGCGGCGGTCGATCCAGATCTCGAGCTCGTCGCTCGAGCCGCCCGGGTGCACCTCGAGCCCGCGCGAGAGCGGCGCGTCCGGCGGCTGGTAGCCCTCGCTCGCGAGCACGCGGCGCCAGCCGAGCGCGTCCACGATCAGCGGCGCGCGCAGGTCGCCGCGGTCGGTGTGGACCACGTCGCCGGTGCGCCCGTCGACCTTGGCGGTCTCGAACTGCGCGTCGCACTGGTCGAGCAGGAGCCCGCAGAGCTCGCGGTAGTCGAAGGTGGAGAAGGTCCACGGCAGCCTGTAGCGCGCGGTGCCGTGCGGGGTGTGGAGCACGAGCTCGCCGAAGGTCTGCCGGATCGAGCTCTCGAGCCCGAGCGCGGTGAGCCAGTCGGTGGGCGCCGCGCAGGCGGAGGTCTGGCGCTCGCCCACCTCGTAGCGGTCGATCATCAGCGTGCGCGCGCCGCTGCCCGCCAGCTCGCGCGCCGCGCAGAGACCGGCGAAGCTGGCCCCGCAGATCAGGACGTCGTAGTCGCCGGAGAGGGGGGTGCGCTCGGCACCCCGCTTCGTATCCCGCTTCGGCATTGGCGTTGAGGCTACCGGGCCGCTTCCTTGCCGCTACTCTTGCGCCCCGTGCCAGAAGGAGACACGCTTACCGCCGAGCCGAAGGCCGTGGAGGGGTCGAACGGCCTGCTCCTCGAGATCGACGGCCAGATCGTTCCGAACTACGACGCGACGATCGTCCCGTTCTCCGAGGGCGACGTGGTCAGCGGCAACGTCGTCCGGATCGACAAGGACGAGGTCCTCGTCGACATCGGCTACAAGTCGGAGGGGGTCATTCCCTCCAACGAGCTCTCGATCCGCAAGTCGGCCAACCCTCATGACGAGGTCGAGCTCGGCGAGGAGGTCGACGCTCTCGTCCTCACCAAGGAGGACCAGGACGGCCGCCTCGTCCTCTCCAAGAAGCGCGCCCGCTTCGAGAAGGCCTGGCGCCGCATCGAGGGTGCCGCGGAGTCCGGCGAGCCCGTCGAGGGAAGCGTCATCGAAGTCGTCAAGGGCGGCCTGATCATCGATCTCGGGGTGCGCGGCTTCCTGCCCGCCTCGCTCGTGGACATCCGCCGCGTCCAGAACCTCGACGAGTTCCTCGGCCAGACCATCGAGTGCAAGGTCATCGAGCTCAACCGCTCGCGCAACAACGTGGTGCTCTCGCGCCGCGCGGTGCTCGAGGAGGAGCGCAAGGAGGTGCGCCAGCAGATCCTCGACCGCCTGCAGCCGGGCCAGATCGTGGAGGGCGCGATCTCCAACATCGTGGACTTCGGCGCGTTCGTGGACCTCGACGGGATCGACGGCCTGATCCACATCTCCGAGCTCTCCTGGAGCCACGTCAACCACCCTTCCGAGATCCTCTCGATCGGCCAGGTCGTGCCGGTCAAGGTGCTGGACATCGACCGCGACCGCCAGCGCATCTCGCTCGGCCTCAAGCAGACGCAGGAGGACCCGTGGCAGCGGGTTGTCGACACCTACGCGCTCAACGACGAGCTCGAGGGCAAGGTCACGAAGGTCGTCAGCTTCGGCGCGTTCGTGGAGATCCTCGACGGCGTCGAGGGCCTCGTGCACATCTCCGAGCTTGCCCAGCACCATGTCGAGAACCCGCGCGAGGTCGTGAACCAGGGCGACGTGATCCGCGTGAAGATCCTCGAGATCGACTCCGAGCGCCGCCGCCTGTCGCTGAGCGCCAAGCGCGTGGAGGGCCAGGAGCTGCCGCTGAGCAACGGCGGCGACTACCTGCCGCCGTCCGGGGGCGGCGAGGACGGCGATCTCGGTGAGGTTCGCGACCTGGACCTCTCGGACGACGTGTTCACAGGCGCGGGCGCAGCCGCCCCGGAGGGCGAGCCGGCTCCGGCGGGCGATTACGCCCCGGCTGGCGATTACGCCCCGGCGGGCGATTACGCCCCGGCGGGCGATGCCGCCGGCGGGGAGACCTTCGCGGCCGAGACCCCGGAGGCTTCGCCGCAGGCCGACCCGGAGCCGGATCCCGCCGAGGCCGCCCCGGACACCGTGGCCGCCCCGGAGACCGACGCACCCTCGGAGCCCGAGGCTTCGCCGCAGGCCGACCCGGCCGCGGAGGATGCGCCGGCGCCCGCGGCCGACGCAGCGCCCGCGGCCGACGCAGCGCCCGCGCCCGACGCAGCGCCCGCGCCCGACGCCGCCCCGGCCGATCCCGGCGCCAACGAGGCCCCCATCGCGGACGCTCCGGTCGCCGACAGCCCGCCCGTCGAGGCGACGCCGCCGGTGGCGGACACGCACGAGCCCGCGCCCGCCCCCGGTGACGCGATCTCCGGCGCTCCGGCCGACGACGCGGTCGGCGCCGAGGGCGACACCGCGCCGCCCCCCGAAGACCCCGCCGTCTAGGCAGTGGCGGGCGAGGGCCCGCGCATCCCGTTCGTCGGCCTGACCGGCGGCATCGGCGCTGGCAAGTCGGAGGCCCTGAGCGCGTTCGAGCGGCTCGGAGCGGCCACCCTGTCGAGCGACGCGGTCGTGCACGAGCTGCTCGCCACCGACGAGGTTCGGGAGGAGCTGGTCGACCGCTTCGGGCCCGAGGTGGCGCCGGAGGGGAGGGTGGACCGCGACGCCGTCGCCCGGCTCGTCTTCGGCGACCCCGACCGGCGCTCGTGGCTCGAGGGCTACCTGTGGCCGAAGGTCGGCGAGCGCATCTGGGGCTGGCGGCAGGAGCTCGACGCCGCCGCCGACCCGCCGCGCGCGGCCGTGGTGGAGGTGCCGCTCCTGTTCGAGGCCGGCATGGATCAGGCGTTCGACCACACGATCGCGGTGGTCGCCGACGACGCCATCCGCGCCGAGCGGATCGGCGAGCGCGGTCACGCGGGGGTCGCCTCGCGCGAGTCGCGGCAGCTCTCGCAGGACGAGAAGGCGGACCGTGCGGACTTCGCCGTCACGAACGACGGCACGGTGGAGGAGCTGGAAGGGGCGCTGGCCGCCATCCTTGACACGATCACAGCGTGAGCTCCGCCGTCCGACGCCGCCGCCGCACAGCCCTCGGGATCGTGGTGGCCGGCCTCCTCGCCGGGATCGGCCTGGCTGTGTGGTTCGGGCCCGGCGAGGACGCGCTCAAGGAGATCACGCTCCCGCTGCGCCACGAGGACATCATCCGCCAGCAGGCGCGCGACAAGGACCTCGACCCGGCCCTGATCGCCGCGGTCATCTACCAGGAGTCGAAGTTCCGCGACCAGACCTCGCACGCGGGCGCGCGCGGGCTCATGCAGATCACGCCGGAGACCGCCGACTTCATCGCCAGGCGCTCGGGCGGCACCGCGTTCACGCGCGAGGACCTGGCCACGCCGCAGATCAACATCTCCTACGGCTCGTACTACCTGCGCTATCTCCTCGACCACTACGACGGCAAGACCGAGCTGGCGCTGGCGGCCTACAACGCGGGTCAGACGAACGTGGACAGGTGGGTCCGCGACGCCGGCGGCCGCGACGACTTCGACCGCGGCGACCACATCCCGTTCCCGGAGACGCGCGAGTACGTGGACAACGTGGTCGAGCTGCGCCGCGAGTACAGGCGCGAGTACAGGCGCGAGCTGGGCCTCTAACGCAGCGTGACGGCGTGCGCCTGGTCGCCGTTCGTCCAGCGCAGGACGCTGCCGCGCAGCGAGTAGGAGCCCGTCCGGATCGGCCCGCTGTCGAGCACGCGATGGCCGTCGGCATCCCAGGCGTTCACGGCGCGCCGGCCGCCGCCCAGCCGCTCGAGCCACGTGACCGCGCCGCGCTTGTTCACCCGCAGGGTCGAGCCCGCGGGAGCGCCGCCGACCGTGGCCGAGCGCTCCGTCTTCAGATCCACGCGGTTCACCGTGAAGTCGACCCCGCTGTAGTCCGGCGGGCAGTCGGCCTTGCAGCTGACGTCCTCTGAGTAGTGGGTCCAGGCGGCGAACCGCCCGGCGAGCCGCGGCCCCAGGTAGTCCTCGCTGACCGTGGTGTCGTCGTCGAGCCTGGTGTCGAGCTCGACGGGCTCGTCATCGGCCCATACGCACCCGAAGAGGGTCGAGTCGCTCTCGTAGAGCCGCGCGACGCTGTTCTGCGAGATCGTCTTGCCGCCGCGGCACTTGCCCTTCACGTGGGAGGCGGAGGTCGGCGCGGGTGCCGCGAGGGCGAGGAGCAGCAGGGCTAGCGGCAGTGCGATGCGGGCCGGCACGGTGCAACCCTAACCCGCTGCTAGCTTCCGTGACGGTGCCGAAGTTCGAGATCAACCCCGCTTACAAGCCGGTGGCGGATCAGCCGAACGCGCGCGACCAGCTGGCCGAGGGCATCGAGACGGGGGAGCGCTTCCAGACGCTGCTCGGCGTCACCGGCTCGGGCAAGACGGCCACGATGGCGTTCACGATCGAGCAGGTCCAGCGGCCGGCGCTCGTGATCGCTCACAACAAGACGCTGGCGGCCCAGCTCTGCAACGAGTTCCGCGAGTTCCTGCCCAAGAACGCGGTCGAGTACTTCGTCAGCTACTACGACTACTACCAGCCCGAGGCGTACGTCCCGAGCGCCGACCTCTACATCGAGAAGGACTCCTCGATCAACGAGGAGATCGACCGCCTGCGCCACGCGGCCACCAGCGCGCTGTTCGCCCGCCGCGACGTGGTCATCGTGGCGAGCGTCTCGTGCATCTACGGCCTCGGCTCGCCCGAGAAGTACGACGCCCAGATGCTGCTGCTGAAGAAGGGCGAGATGGCGGACCGCGACGCGATCCTGCGCAAGCTCGTGGAGATCCAGTACAGCCGCAACGACCAGGCGCTCAGCCGCGGGTCGTTCCGCGTGCGCGGCGAGACGCTCGAGGTGTTCCCGGCCTACGCCGAGACCGCCTTCCGCGCGCTCTTCTTCGGCGACGAGATCGAGGCGATCCACCACTTCGACCCGCTCACGGGCGAGCTGTACAACGAGCTCGAGCACATCGGCATCTGGCCGGCCACCCACTACGCGACCGACCGCCCGACGATCGAGCGCGCGGTCGGCGAGATCCGCGACGAGCTCGAGGCCCGCTGCGCCGAGCTCGAGGCCGAGGGCAAGCTGCTCGAGTCGCACCGCCTGCGTCAGCGCACCCAGTTCGACATGGAGATGATGCGCGAGCTCGGCTTCTGCAACGGGATCGAGAACTACTCGCGGATCCTCGACGGCCGC
The DNA here is from genome assembly GCA_036386455.1 of Thermoleophilaceae bacterium. Classification (GTDB taxonomy): domain Bacteria; phylum Actinomycetota; class Thermoleophilia; order Solirubrobacterales; family Thermoleophilaceae; genus AC-37. The sequence goes on along the minus strand of DASVVS010000015.1, from coordinate 23,508 downwards.
CCGCCCGGCTCGCGCCCCTACTGCCTGCTCGACTACTTCCCGGACGACTTCGTCTGCTTCGTGGACGAGTCGCACCAGACGATCCCGCAGATCGGCGGCATGTTCGAGGGCGACCGCTCGCGCAAGCAGACGCTCGTGGACTACGGCTTCCGGCTGCCGAGCGCGATGGACAACCGGCCGCAGACGTTCGACGAGTTCCTCGCGCACGTGCCGCAGCTCGTGCTGGTCTCGGCCACGCCGGGCGAGTTCGAGCGCGGGCACTCGTCGCGGATCGTGGAGCAGATCGTGCGGCCGACCGGGATCGTGGACCCCGAGGTGGAGGTCCGCGAGACCAAGAACCAGATCGACGACCTGATGAACGAGGTCCGCAAGCGGGCCGACGCCGGCGAGCGCGCCCTCGTGACCACCCTGACCAAGAAGATGGCCGAGGACCTGACCGACTACCTCATGGAGTACGGCTTCCGGGTCCGCTACCTGCACTCCGAGATCGACACGCTCGAGCGGATCCAGATAATCCGCGACCTGCGGCTCGGCGAGTTCGACGTGCTGGTCGGGGTCAACCTGCTGCGCGAGGGGCTCGACCTGCCGGAGGTCACGCTGGTGGCGATCATCGACGCCGACAAGGAGGGCTTCCTCCGCGGCGAGACCTCGCTGATCCAGACGATCGGCCGCGCCGCCCGCAACGTGAAGGGCCGCGTGATCATGTACGCGGACAAGGAGTCGTCCGCGATGAAGAGCGCGATCGGCGAGACGGACCGCCGCCGCGCGATCCAGGTCGCCTACAACGAAGAGCACGGGATCACGCCGGAATCGATCAAGAAGGGGATCTCCGACGTGGGCGACTTCCTCTCGCTCGAGTCGAAGGTCCCGCAGCGCAGCCACAAGGCGCGCGCCCGCGCGGCGCGCGAGCAGGGGATGGCGCCAAGCGAGATCCAGAAGACGATCGTGGAGCTGGAGGAGGAGATGCTGCTCGCCGCCGACGACCTCCGGTTCGAGTACGCCGCCAAGCTGCGCGACGAGATCAAGGCCCTCCGCGCCGAGCTGGACGAGCAGCAGGCCACCGCCTGACCGGCCCCCCAAAAGGAGGGGTGGCGCGTTCGCGGTCACGTGCTTAGGCTGGATCCAGCTTCGCCCGAGCGGTAGGGGATCGCGCGGGCCGGACTTACGGGGGAATGATGACGCAGATCCAAGCGGGTACCGCGGTCGAACTCACGCGGCCCGACGAGGCGCGCGCGTGCAGGTTCAGTCGCGTGCCGCCCCGAGACATCGGCATCGACGTCACCGCGTGGGAGCAGGGTCGCGCCCCCCGCCGGATCGGGCTGGAGGACGCGCGGTCAGCAGACGGGCTGCTCTGCTTCGTGGTCGACAGCGAGGGCAGCGCGGATGCGACCTACCGTGCGCTGAAGCCCATCTGCGGTGAGGAGCTCAGTCTCCCGATGATCGAGGACCTGACGTCGCGCGACGACATGCCGCGCGTCCGCGAGTACAGCGCAGGTCGGATCCGCAAGGTGTCAGCCTTCGGGGTTCGGGCCGAAGTCCTGCCGGACGACGCGGGCGCGCAGCCCGCCGCACCTGGGCGGCTCGTATTCAGCCTCGTCGAGTTCCTCGCGAACCACCGATGGCTGATCGTCTGTGGACACCAAGCGCACAGCTTCGTCGGCGCTGATGATGCGACCCCGACCGGCGAGCGCGGCTGCACTGAACTGCTCAACCGCGCGGCGGCGCGCTGGAGCCGAGGGGGCCTCAGCTCCTCTGGCGACCTGGGCGTGCTGATGCTCTACGAGCTGACGTGCAGTTACTCGAAAGCACGCCGCACCCTGTTGACGTGGCTCGAGCGCTGGGAGCTGCAGTGCTACCGCTCGAATGACTCGGACCCGGCGACGCTGGTGAGTCTGCGCGGTCTCGCGGCAGAGTTCCGCGCGCGGCTCAACGCGCTGAATCAACCGCGCGACGATGCGGCTGACGGCTGGTTCACACGCGTGACGGACGCGCGGCTCGCCGCCGGCGCCGATCGCCACATCGACCGCTCGCTCGACGCGCTCGACCGGCTCAGCGACATGCTCAGAAGCTCGTTTGAGCTCGTTCACAGCCAGCGCACGGCCGAGCAGCTTCGGCTCCAGCAGCAGCAAGCCGACCGGACCGAGAAGCTTCAGGAGAAGCTCGAGAAGATCACGTCGATCTTCCTCGTGCCGACGCTCGTCGCCGGGTTCTTCGGTGCTAACACCGCTCTGCCGGGCGGCAACGACGCCCGAAGCTGGATGGGCTTCGAGCTGATGGTCGGGTCGATGGTCGTGGGCTCGATCGTGGTGTATTTCGGCATGAGCTGGATTCGCGACCGGGAGAAGCGGCGTCTGGTCGAACGCGACGGCGCGGAGGCCGAGTCCGGCCTGCCCGCGCCTGGGCACTGATTCGCGCCGACGGCGTGACGTGACCCAAAAGGGGCGGCCCTATCACTAGAAAAAGGGATAGCGGTGGGGCGATCCTACCCATAGAGTCGCCCGTTGTGGGCTCGCAAATCGCTGCCGAACAGCGCGCGTGGCTGCGCGCCGACGTTGCCGTCGCGTGCATGGCGTGTGCGCTCGTCGGGTTCAGCCTCACTCTGCCGTGGCTGCGGACCGGCCTCGCGGGCGACGTGCGCGTGTACGGCGGATCGAGTCTCGGCGCGTTCCCGGCCTTTGTCATCGTGGGCTCCGCGGCAGCCGCGGCCATGGCCATTTGGGAGGGCTGCGTACGCGGCTCGCGCCGGCTTTCGCTCACTCTCGCGGCGAGTTGCGCGATGGCTGCCGCCACGGCGATGCTGATCGTCTCGATCGAAACCACCGCAGCCATCGTGCCTACCGACATGCTGCCGAAGACGGTGCGTCGCCTGGGTGTCGATGTCAGCGCCGCGCATGGGCTGTGGATCGCGTTTGCCGGTTCGTCCGTGTGTGCTGTCGCCGCCATGGGACTTCCATGGGAGCGGCTGGTCGACGGCCTCCGGCGTCAATCTGCGTTCTCCCGCAGTCGCTCGCGCGTGGTACTTGCCTTGGTGCTCCTCGTGGTAGCGACCGGCGCGCTCGGCTGGCTGCGCTACGAATCGTGGTTGAACGCATCCGCTGGTGGCCATCCGATGGACGTCGAGGGGTGGGCGATGCCGTGGATCGGTCCGGCTTCGCTCGTGGCGCTGTGGCTGCTGGTTGCGTCGATCGCGGCTGCGATGCTCGCGCGCCTCGAGCTCGCGGCGCTCGTGGCTGCGGGGGCGGGATGGCTGGTCACCTTCGTCGCCGCGCTCGCGATCCTCATCAACAGCACGCTCGGACGACTCCGGCTCGATGACCTGGAGCTCGGCGGCGTCGTACGTGCGGACGCGCACTTCGAGGTCGCACCGGCGACGTGGATGGCCTTCGCAAGCGGGGTGATCGCGGCGTGTGCGGGCGGACTCCTCATCGCGTCGCTCGGTCAACAGGGCCGGGAGGGCTCGTGGGCACCTTCGTAGAGGTCATCGTCAGCGTGCTCGTGCTCGTGGTGCTCGTGTGGTGCCTGATCTTCGGCGGGATCGGCGCCCTGGTGGCGCGGGGGCACGACGTATCGCCTGCCGGCGGGCTCGCCCTGGGCGTCGCGCTCGGGCCGTTCGGATGGCTTGCGATCCTCTGGCTGGGCCGCCGGTCGCGACGCCGGATGACCGCGACGGAGTGGCTGACGGGGGCGGACTCGCGCGCCGTCTCGGAGCCGCCGCGCCCAGAGCCGCGGCCGTTCGTCGAGAGGAGTCGTGGTGATCTCTACTTCTGAACGGAGCGGGGACGCCGGGTTCCCCGAGGCGGCGGACCGTCCGGCGGCTGGTCCGAACGCTGCGACCGCGGAGCGGCTCCTCTGGGCCGCGGGGGTCTCCATCGTGATCTCGCTCCTGCTCCTGGTCGGCGGAGGAGTCGGGCTTCACATCACGGGATGGCTCCTGGGGGCACCACTCGGCTCGACGCTGGTCGCGCTCTCGCGTCGCCGCTTCCTCGACCGTCTCGTCACCGACGGGATTGCACCGGGGCGCCGGGTGGCGCTCGTCTCGCTGCTGCTGCTGGGCGCGGGGTTCGCCGTCTCGATCGTGCACGCCTCGTTCATCGCCCTGCACTTCGCGACCAGATGACAGTGCGGCTCGGCCTCGCGCTCGTTCTCGTCTTGGCGGCGGTTGCGCTCGCCGCCGCTGACGCGCCGGCCCAGGAGGCCGCCAAGCTGCCGCCGGCGGCGAGCAGCCTCGCGCGTTGTCTGCAGAACTCCGACCGGCTGTCGGTCGTAATGCTCATTGACGAGTCCCGCAGCCTCAAAGGAACCGACAGAACCAACCAGCGGATCGACGGGCTTAAGGCCGCCCTCACCGGGTTGATCAGGCTGGCGGAGCCGCCGGCCGGTGCGGCCGCGCCACACGTGGAGGTCCAGTTCGCCGGCTTCGCGAACCGGGTCCAGCCGCCGCCGGGCCGAGGCGAATGGCTGGATGTCAGCTCGGCGACGCTTCCCGATCTCCAGCGGAAGGCCGACGCCTTTGCGGAGCGGAAGAAAGGCCGCGACACGGATTACGCGACCGCGCTGGCCGGGGCGCGAAGGATCCTGGTGGCGCGTTCTGCGAGCATCGACGCCGCCGAAGGCGTCGCGCCCTGCGAGGCGCTCGTCTGGTTCACCGACGGTCGGTATCAGATCGACGACCGCACGGACGCCGAGGGACGGCGCTTGCCTCGCACGGTGCCGTACGCGCCGGGGATCCGCATCGACCGCCCCAAGGGCGGCAAGCGAGCGGTGGCGGCCGGAAAGCGCTTCCTCTGTCAACCCGGCGGCGAGATGGATCGGTTCGTGAACGACGGGATCGTCAAGTTCACGGTCGCGCTGTCATCACGGCTCAAGCCGGACGAGGCGGCACTGCTCGGAGCGATCACGACCGGCGCCGCGGATGGCGAGCGCTGCGGCAGCGAGCTGTCGCCCGAGTCAGGTCACTACCTCGAGACCGAAAACAGCGGCGACCTGTTCTTCCTGTTCAGCTCGCTCTTCTCGGCCTCGCCGCCACCGAAGGAGGGCCTGTTCTGCGTGCCAGACCCCTGTCCCGAAGGGCGGCGTGCGTTCGAAGCCGTCCCCGGCGCTACGCGATTCCTGATCCATGCGACCACAGGCGCAGAGGGCATCCAGCTGCACCTGGCGGGCCCGACCGGTGGGCCGAAGGTGCTGCTTCACGGCGGTCCTGGCCAGCTCGACTTCCCGGGCACCAACGTGGTGCAGCGGTGGGTCTCGCCGCGCGCTGTGGAGGTGGAGGGGACGTTCGACCCGGGCGACCGCGCATGGCAAGGCGGATGGACGTTCGCGTTCGTCGCCCCCTCCGGCGTCGACCGCGGCGCGAAACCTCTCTACACGCTGCAGCTCCTCACGGACCTCGCGGCCTCCCCCGCCGGAGTGCAGCAGGTCACGCTCGGTGAGCCGACCCGCCTGAAATTCCGACTGGTCGACCGGCGCGGCGCGCTCGTGAGGACCGGTCCTCTCCTCCGGGCCGCCACGCTGCACGCGACCGTGACCGACCCCACCACGCGCCGGTCGGTCGAGCTGCCGCTACGGGGGCCAGCCGCCGACGGGACCTTCGAGGGGTCGGTGACGCTACCTGCGCGATCGCAGGCGGCCTACGTCTTCGTAGACGTCGACCCGAGCTTCGCGACCCCCGACGGGACACCGCTTGTGGGGCCGCACCGATCCTTCCGGCTGTCCACCCAGGCGCCGGGCTTCGCGACGATCGCTCCCCAGCGGCTCGAGCTCCCGCGCCTGAAGGGCAAGGGCTCGACCAAAGGCACCCTGACGATCCGCGGCAGCAAGCTCGCCGACGGCTGCGTCTGGGTTGGGACGCCCAAGCTGGGCGGCCGCGGCGCGGGCGGTCTCGACATGCGGGTCGTGCCACCGGCCACCTCGCGCGCGAGCTGCGTTCGCGTGCCGAGGAGCGCGACGCGGAGGCTGACCGTGGAGTTCAAGGCAAGCGACCAGGCGGCAGGCACGGTGCGCGGGGCTCTGCCGGTGAACCTGACGAGCACCAGCGCGGAGGGCCCCCGGATCGTGTCGCTCGAGACTTCGTTCCGGCGCGCGCTGGACCCTGACACCGGCACGAAGGTGGCGGTTTTCGTCGGGTTGATCCTTGCCGGCGTGCTGATCCCGCTCGTCTTGCTGTACCTGCTCAACCGCCACGGCGCACGGTTCACCGCGCCGCAGCGAGTCGTGGCGCTCACGCGCGACGTCCGCCTACACCCGGGGCGCAGCCTCGAGTCCCGAAACGACGAGCCGCTCGAGGCGCGGCGCAGCGACTTCATGGCGCTGAGCCGGGAGGGTCAGGAGCGTCGCGAGCGCGAGCTCGCGGTCGACGGTGTGACGCTCCAGGCGGTCCCGAGCAAGGTTCGCGCGACCCCGAGCTGGAATCCGAAGGATCTCCTCGTGGACCTCTTCACAGGGCCCTATGGCGTCGCCTCTGCGGATGGGCAGCCGATCGCGGCCGGCGGCGCGAAGGACCTGCGCGAGTGGCGCGCCGGAGCGACGCACGAGGTCCCGCTGGCGCTTCCGGGTACGTGGCTGTTCTATCCCGCCGGCTCATCGGACGGCGACGGTTGGGACGAACCGTCGCCGGCTGCGGAGCCTTGGGATCAGCCGGGGGGCCGCGGGTCGCAGGCCGCGAGGAGCGCACCGAGCGCCATCGACGGGACCCTCGTGCTCCTCCTCGGTGACGTCGAAACCGACCCGCGTGCCGGGGACGCGCTGCTCGCGCAGGCGCGCCGGTCGCTCGTGCTCGAGCCCGCGGAGCGCTGGAGGGGGCCGCGGGATTCCAGCGGCGATGGCGACGATCGCAACGGGGGCTCGTCGCGCTCGATCCGCAACCGGCTGGGCGGGCTCCTGACTAGGCGCCGCGCCCAGGAAGAACCGCCGGTGAATCCGTGGAAGCCCGGCGACGAACCTCCGGACGGCTGGGCCGTGAAGCGACGGGACGAGGGCCACTTCTGATGGAACCGACCAGAGAGGGAACGCAATGCTCCAGAAGTACCTGTTGATCGGGGTCGGGGGGTCCGGCGGCAAGACGCTGCGCTACACGTGGCGTGAGCTCGACCGAAGGCTCGCCGCGGTCAAGTGGCGTGCCGGCGTGCCGAAGGCGTGGCGCTTCCTGCACATCGACGTGCCGGAGTACCCGGACGTCGTCGAGGGCGACGTTCCCGCCGACATCGGCCCGGACGCACGCTACCTCGGCCTAGCGGAGTCGCCGCGACAGTACTGGCAGTACGACGACGAGCTCGCGCGCCAAACCGACCTGCTGCGCTCGGTCGCCGGTTGGCGTCCCGATCCGCGCCTCGACTACAGCCCGCCGTTCAAGGGTGCCGGCCAGCGTCGCGTAGTCGGCCGCGTGGTGACCCTCACCCAGCTCGACGACGTCGGCGAGGCGATCAACCGCGAGGTGAGCGCGCTAAGGAGCAACGCGGTCGACGCCGAGCTCGCGGAGCTCAATCGCCACCTCGGTCAGGCGGGGCCCGCCCAGGACGATCCGACGGCCGTGGTTATCTCGTCGCTTGGCGGCGGCGCCGGCTCCGGCGCCCTCCTCGACATCATCGAGCTGCTGAAGTCGCGCGCCACGGAGCAGGCCCAGTGGCTGGATAACAGTCTCACGACGATCCTCTACGCGTCCGACGTCTTCTCGCACCTCGCCCCTGAGCGGCGCGTAGGGGTGGAGCCGAACAGCCTCGCCGCCGTCTCAGAGCTGATCGCGGCGTTCGAGCACGAGGGCGCCGTCAACGACGACGAGGCCCGGCTGCTTCAGAAGGGGGGCGGCGCGCTGCCGATCCGCGGTCGCCGCACCGGGATGTTCAACTTCCTGATCGGTGCCAAGAACGAGTCCGTCACCTTTCGCACCAGCCTCGACGTCTTCACGGCGGTGGGGAAGGCGCTGGCGGCCCTGATCGCCAACGAGAGTATTCGCAGCCAGTTCTCGGCCTACACGCAGGCCAATTGGTCAGGTCGGCCCGTCATGGAGGACTTCACGATCACCGACCACGACCGCTATACGCATGCGGCCTCGTCGTTCGGCTACGCGAACGTCTCGCTCGGTCGCTCGCTCTTCGAGCGCTACGCGACCGAGCGGCTCGCGAAGCGCGCCCTCGACCGCCTGCTTCGCGGCCACCGCCCGACCTCCGGTGAGCTGAGGCGCGAGGAGACGCTGATAGCCGAGCGTGCGGAGGCGGTCAAGGAGTCGTTCTTCGACGATTCCGGCCTGTGGGAGCTCTCCACCAGTCACAACCAGGTACTCGACGCACTGCGCGATCGCGCGGGGAAGGCCTCCGCGCTCGACCGGGTGGCGGCCAACGTGAGCGCGCGCCTACGGGACGATCGTCGCGAGCTCAACTCGCGCGAGTGGTTCCAAAACTTCACGCTGCTCTTCGACGACGCCGCTCGCGACTACCAGAACGACGAGCAGGCGGACCGGACCCGCAGCGCTGAGCAATGGGTGGAAAACATCCAGAACCGGGTGCAGGCGACGGTGGCGCGGTACATCGGCATGCATGGTCTGCCCGTCACGATCGAGCTGCTCTCGCTCCTGCAGCAGCAGGTCAGCGACGCGGCCTCGGAGCTCGAGCACGAGGCCAGCAGGTTCGATGCGCAGGAGACGGGTCTGCTGAACCACGCCGAGCAGCTGTTTCGCGCGATCGGCAAGCGGTTGATCACGCCGCAGCACGACAGCTTCGCGACGGCTACCCAGGAGCGCCGCGATGCGCTCCAGAGGCGCACCGAGTCCGATCTGTTCAGCTTCACGGCGGAGCTGTTGCGCGACCTGAACGCGGGCTTCCTTCCGGCGCTGCGACGCGCCGTGGAGTCTGCCCACGGGACACTGGTGCAGGGAGAGGCCGGCGAGCACCGCGGCCTGGTCGAGCAGTGGTCGGGACGAGTCGTGCCGGCGCACCTGCGGCCGGCCCCGAACGAGGTCTTACTCGAGTCGATCGACGATTTTCCGGGCGAGCTCGACCGGCTGCTCGAGGCGGCGTTCGAGATCGACGCGGCCAGAGACGCCGAGTCCTCTGCGCTCACCGAGATCATCAGCGGCGCCTGGAGCGCACCGGATTCCCGGCTCGATCGAACCGGCCAGCGTCTGATCGAGCGCCTCTCCAAATGGCGGCCGTCGGTCAACCTGGCGCGGGAGCCCGGCGCGGGCGCCGGAACCGCCAGCTTCGCGATCACCCTCGACCCGGTGCGCCTGTACGCCGCCGCCGAGTCCTGGGTGCGGGAGCGGCCCGGGCCCGTAGCCCAACACGTCAGCGCGAGCTTGGCGGAGTGGCTGTCGATCGAACTCCCGGACGCCGCGGCACGCGCCGCGAAGTTCGCCGACGCGTTCGACCGGGCGCTCCGGAATGCCGCGCCGTTGATCAGCATCAATCCGGACACGTACCGCCTCGTGCACGGCGGCGACGTTCCGTCCGCTCACGTCACCGTCAGCGACCTTCCCATCGGCGCCGATCACCCGGCCTGTGCGCGGCTAGAGGAGTCGCTACGTGCCGCTCATGCAGAGCAGCCCTTCGAGCGGGTCTTCAACCCCGGTAGCTCCGCGAACGAGATCGAGATCAGCTCGTACGTCGGGAGCTCGGTGTACCCGATCGTGTTCGACTCGCTCATGGCGCCCATACATCGGGACTGGTTGAGCAGATCAAACGCGTCCGGACGAAGCCACTTCTGGCAGTTCCGGCGGGCACGGACGCTTGCGGCGTTCGTGCCGGTCGCGCCGTGGCGGCGGCGCGCGCTCGCGCGCGGGTGGCTCACCGCGACCATGCTGGCGCAGGTTCCGTTCCTGGTGGGCGAGTGGAGCACCTCGCCGTTGTCGGTCTGGACTCCACGCGGATGGGAACGCTTCCCGGCGCATCTCCTAGGCGACGAGGTGACGGAGAACGGGGCGGTGTTCCCGGCGCTCATGGAGTCGCTGCCCCTCGCGCTGCTCTCGTTCGCGAGCGGTCAGCGGGGCGAGCTGCTCGCGTACCAGCGGCTCATCGAGCTCGGCGTGCCGGGTGGCGGCCCTGGCGACGAGTACCAGCGCGCGAACCGCGAACTGGTCCAGTGGGTGGTGAACGGGACGACGGTCCCGGCACAGACCGGGTTCGATGCCGCGCCGACGCCGAACGAGTCGATTGCCGGCGCCCCGGCCAACTCCCCAGCCGATCGGGCTGAGCTCATGGTCAAGACGATGAGGGAGTACGAGGGCGCCTACGACCGCGAGGTCGCATCGCTGCCTGTCACGCTCGAGTCGACGCTCACGCTCGGCCGTGGCTGGGAGCTTCGCGACGACATCATGCGGGCGGCGAGCTCGCTGGCCGACGCGATCGGCCAGATTCCGGTGAACGGCGACGATCAGGGACCGTTCCTGACGCCGTCCGCGCGCTGATGCGGGTTCTCATCGTCCCAGCTGGCGCCACGAGCGAGGCTGTCCTCAAATGCCTCATGTCGTGGTCGCGCTCGCAGCTGTTGATGCCGTTCTGCTGGTGGCCGGTGCCGGCCGACGGCGTGATCGCCGAGTCGGCGTCCGCGCGGGCCGACTCGCTCGTCTCCCTCATCGTCGATGGCGAGCCGCACGAAATGCTGCTGGGCCTGGCGACCGAGGACACCGACCCGGAAGCCGGTGCGCTGATCGCTGCCTACCCGGCAGGCGTAGGGGAGGTGATCGACGCGGGCTTCGCGCGATCGGTCGAGCGGTCCGTCCACATAGCGGCGGGTGTGATGCCTTTCCGCCCGGGGCAGGCGGCCGAAGCGTGCATGGTGGTGATCCCCGCGGAGATCGCGCAGCCCGTGCCGCCCGAGCTGTTCAACCTGCGCCACGTGCCGAACATCTACGTCGCCCCCGAGGACCGGGCCGATCCGGACGACCCGAACCTGCTCGTGGACAACGCGCCGGGGTTCCCGCCGCATGCGGCGCACGCGATCGCGACGCTCGCGGACCTCTGGATCGAGGGCGGCGAGTCTCAGCCGGTCGTCATCCCGGCGTTCGGACAGCGCCAGAGTGGCCTCGAGGTGGCCCACGTGGAGGTCATGCGCTGCTACTCACGTGCGATCGACTATGGATACCTGGCCGATCGGGTGTCGGCCGGTGTCTTCCAGGTGAGCTCGGCGTGGCCGAACCCCGACCGGACGCGCTACGACCGGGTGCGGGACCCCGAGCCCGTCGTACGCCATGTGGTCGATCGCTACATGGCGAAGCACCGTCAGGTGCTGGGTCGCAGTGAGTTCGACCCGATCGTGCTCGAGCCGCCGAGGCCGTTCAAGCTGCTCGAGGCGCTCTGGATACTCGTGCGCGACCTCGTCCGCGGCTTCAGGCGAAAGCCGTTCGAGCTAGTCCAAGACGCGGCGATCGCGGTTCACAACAGGGTCGCCGACTGGGTGTTGACGATGGCGGGGCCGGACAGCGACATCACGCGCGCGGGGATCGAACGCTGGGGCCGCGGCAAGACACCCGTAGAGGCACTGCCGGACCTACTCGAGCGGCTCGCTTCCTATCCGAGGAACATGCCCGACGGACCGACGAGGCAGACGTGGCGTGATCTTCAGACGATGCCGATGGCGCTCGTCGATGGCTCACCACTGCCCGATGGCATCGATCCGGGCCCGATAACCGCGGGTACGCTCCGCGCCGTCGTCACGCGGCCCGAGGACGTGGTGCCGCATCCGGCGTCCGAGGCTCCCTTCGTCCCAGGTGTGGATGCGCCGCGCGCGTGCGATCCCGCAAAGCTCGACCCGAGCTTCGCCCCGGCGGCCGTGTCTCCCGAGGCCGACGCAGAGGGGGCGTGGACGCAGGAGGATCTCGATGCGCTCGTCGAATGGTCGGCGCCCCATCGCAGAACACCCGTTTGGATGATCGGGCTGCGGATCGCGCAGGCGCTGGGACTCGCGCGCGCTGAGGCGGCTGCTGCGCTTCCTTCGCGTCCGGACGCCGCCGCCCGCCACGCGATAGCCCAGCAGCGCGCGCAGGCGCGCGCCGGGATCCGGCGGCGGCTGCTGCGTACGGCCGGCCTGGGAACGATTGCCGCGGTCATCGCGGTCGCGATCGTATGGGGCGCACTGTCGACGCTCCTTGCCGCCGGCGCGTCGGTAGTGGTCGTGCTGGCTTGGCTCCTCGCCGTCGCGAGCGCGTCGCAGAGTGCTCTCGAGGGGGAGCAGAGGCTCGAGCGTGAGGAGCTCCAGGGCGAGATCGACGCCTTGAACGCGATGATGCTCAAGCTCCAGCGAACGGAGGACGCCAAACGGCTCGCCAAGCGGTACGAGGAATACCTCGACTGGGCGGAGATCGTCGGCTGGTTCGTCCACAAGCCGTGGGTCGGGATGCCACTCGACCGCGTCATGCTGCCTCCGGCGATCGACCGGCACTCGCTGCCCGCGGCGTTCAACGTGGCGGTCGGCAACGTCACCGACGAGTCGCTCGGGGCGCTGTCCGCTACGGCGCAGCGGAAGCTCTTCCAGGCGGGTTGGCTCGCGTCGTTGTACCGGGACGTCGAGGACGGAGTGATGACGTCGGTCACCGACCGGACGGGGGACGACGGTTCCCCCGACGAGCCACCGGATCCCGCGGCGGACATGGCTGAGGACGAGCTGTCCCTGCGGCATCAGCTGCGAGTGGCGGTACGCCGCGGCGACGGCCGCGCGATCCACCAGAACCCGCTCACCCAGGACCTCCTCCGCTTTCTCAACGAGACCCCGCTTAGGTCTATCTCCGGCGGAGTCGCGGTGGGCAGGCCAAACGACACCGAGGATGGGGTACAGCCGCTCGCGCCGTCGGCCGCATGGCTCGAACGCCCCGCCGACTTGGACGCGCTGGTCGAGCGGGTCGCCCCGGCGGTGGTTCGCGTCGAGCCGGAGGGCATCGTCGGCTCGGGTCCGGTCAGCGGCGCCGTGGTCGGCACGACCGACGAGGGCGCCGCGCTTGTGGCGGTGGCGCGTCATGCGGTCGATGGTGCGTCGCGGGTCGCTGTGGTGCTCGCCGATGGAAGTCGCATCGATGCCGAGCCCCAGCCGGTCGCGGCCGACGCTGACCTGGCGATCCTGTCGATGAGCGAGGGTCCAGCGCTGCGTGCGCTCAGGCTCCCACCGCAGGGGTTCGACTTCCGCGAGGGCGAGCCGATCGTCGCAATCGGGCGGACACCGGGTGCTTACGCGAGCCCGTTCGCGACCTGGGGACTGGTCGTTGCACGGTCGGCGGGCAGCGGCTTCCGTGCCGTCTATCACCCGACGGGGCGAACGCCCGGGGCGGTCGTTGTCACGCTGGAGGGCTACATGGTTGGGATGCATTGCGCTGGCGAACGGCGCAACTCTCCGAGTGACGGCGTGACCGCGGCCGTGGCGTTTGAGCGCGTGGTAGAGCTGGTCTCGACACCGAGCACGTCCGGAGCGGGGTTGCCACCGTCGGGGCCTGCGGAATCCACGCTGGGTGTGCGCACCCCGCACGCGCCCCGCCGCCGTCCGCAGCTCGTGGAGACCTCGGTGTTCATGGAAGAGCTCGGCGGCGGCCGGAACGAAGTCGCGCTCCTGCCGCAGCACTGGAACGACCCGAATGGGGCGCACGTGGTCAACGAGACCCTGCCGGACCACGTGCGGGGGGTCGATCCGGCGACCCCGCTTGCTCGCCTCGCGGGTGACACCCACTACCTGCGGCCTGCCCGTGTCCTGATCCACCGCGTGGACATGACGCGCCCGGTCACGCCGGGGGACCTCCGATCGTGTCGGTAGGACCGTCGCGTCGCCAGACAGGCCACCGCCTGACCGCGTCGAAAGCCTGCCGTCGTTGCGGTACCCTGCCGCCGCACGCCCGCCCTCTGGACGTCACCTGAATCGGGAGAGAACTTGGAACTGGACCGCCACAGCATCGAGCGCAACGACTTCTCGGCCGCGCGCCGGGGCTACGACCCCGATGAGGTCGACCGCCACCTCCGCGAGATCGCCGATGCGATCTCTGACCTGAAGCGCCAGCAGAAGCCGTCGCCGACGTCGCTCGCGAGCGCCGCCGCCGACCAGGTGCGCACGATCGTGGAGGCGGCCGAGCGCAGCGCCGCCGAGATCCAGCAGAACGCCGAGGCCGAGGCCAAGCGGATCACCGACGAGGCCAGCAGCAGCGCGCGCGAGACGCGCCAGCGCGCCGATGCCGACGCGGCGCAGCGGGTGTCCGACGCCGAGGAGGCCACGCAGCGCGCGCTCGAGCGGGCGGCCTCGATCGAGTCCGAGATCGACCGGATGCTGGGCGACCTGCGTTCCGCGTCCACCGGGCTCATCGACCGCGTGACCGGCGCGGCGGACACGCTCCAGGGCGAGCTGGACCAGGCGCGCGGCGAGTTCGCCAGCGTGCGCGAGGCGCGGCTCGAGTCCGGGCGCGCCGAGGGCGGCTACGAGGACGCGGGCCCGGTCGACGCCGAGCCCGAGATCGTCGCGGAGGTCGAGGACACCGAGGCCGAGGCCGCGGCGGCCGACGTCTCGGACGACACCGTCTCCGAGCCGCTCGTGGCGCACGACGAGGACGCCGAGCCGGAGCAGGACGCCGACGGCGGCGGCCCCGACACCGAGGTCGAGGCCGAGGTGGCCGCGGAGGACGAGGAGCCCGAGCCCGAGCCGGAGCCCGAGCCCGCCGCGACGAGCGGTGGCGGCGGCGGTGGCGGGCGTTCGATCCGCGGAGCCGAGGGTGCGCGCCTGATCGCGCTGAACATGGCCCTCAACGGCACGCCGCGCGACGAGACCGCCCGCTACCTCTCGCAGAACTTCGAGCTCGACGACCAGGACGCGCTGCTCGACGAGGTCTACGCCCGCGTCGGCGGGTAGCGCAGCCTGCGGCCAAGAACACCGGCGTCAGGCCGGCCTGGTCGCTCCGCGACTCTCGAGAGCAGTCTCGATCCGGTCCGCGGCCTCCGCAGGATCCTCGTGCTCCCAGATCCTGACGACCAGCCAACCGGCCTCCCGCAGGACGCGATCGTTCCGCCGGTCGCGTGCGACGATCACGGCGAACTTGCGCTCCCACCATTCCCTGTTGGCGCGTGGCCACGTAGCGTGAGCCGGACACCGATGCCAGAAGCAACCGTCGACGAACACGGCCACGCGAGCGGAGAAGAACACGACGTCAGCGGAGCAGCGCAGGCCTGGAAGCACCTGACGATGTTTTAGGAACCTCCGGCCACGGGCGTGCAGAACGGACCGGATCGCCTTTTCGGGCCCGGTGTCCTTCCCCCGATTTGCCGTCATAACCCGCCTGGTGGCCGGTGACGAGGCGGACGGGGCTGGGGGCACCGTCAGCGACCGTCCGCTGTCTGAGGGATCGGCTCGATACACCGGAACGAATGTAGGCCCAGCTCCGGCGGGACGCGAGTTCGGAAGGCTGGGAGACGTCCTCTGTCGAACGTACGATCGCCCGAGTGAGCGCAAGACCGACTTTCATCGATCTGTTCAGCGGCGCGGGTGGCCTTTCCTGGGGTCTCGAGGCGGCGGGATGGCAGCCCACGCTCGCCCTCGACGCTTGGTCCGATGCGATCGAAACGTACCGCCGAAGCTTCGATCGAGACACGCATCGCGCGGAGTGCGTCGACATCCATGAGGTCGACGCGGCGTACCTGGCACGTCGCCTGGAAGGGGTGCCGGACTGGGTAGTGGGGGGACCGCCGTGTCAGGGGTTCTCGACGGTCGGCAAGCGTCACTGGGACGACGACCGGAACGAGCTGTTCGTCGAGTTCATGCGCATCGTCAAGCTGCTCCGCCCCAGCCACTTCCTGATCGAGAACGTTCTCGGACTGCGCGACATGGGCGCTCAGCACGCTGTCCGGGAGCTTTTCGCGGGGCTCGGCTACACGATGTCGTTCCACGTGCTGCGCGCCGCGGACTATGGAGTGCCCCAGCTACGCCGACGCGTCTTCTTCATCGCGAGCCGCGAAGGTCAGCCCCCTGCGGCACCGACCTCGACTTGCTCGCCCGATAGCTACGTCACCGTCTGGGACGCAATCGGCGACCTACCCGGACTGAGCGCTGGCGAGACGGCCACGGCTTACACGAGCGAACCGTTCACTGACTACCAGCGGGAGCTTCGCGGAGCGTCGCGTGTGCTTCAGGGGCACACGGTCAGCGCGCACCCGCCGGAGCTTGTGGAAGCCATCAGCCACATCCCCGATGGTGGAAATCGGCGCTCCATCCCCGATCGGCTGCAGCCCCGAAGCGGGTTCCACAACTCATACTCGCGCCTGGCGAGCTGGAGGCCGGCGGTTGCGGTGACATCGAACCTTGGCAAACCGTCGGCGACTCGCTGCATCCATCCCTTTCAGCATCGAGGCTTGACAGCGCGTGAGGGAGCGCGGCTTCAGTCGTTCCCAGACGCGTTCCACTTCTCCGGTGGAATCGTCTCGCAGAGACTTCAGATCGCCAACGCGGTTCCCCCGAAGCTCGCGGAGGAGGTCGGGCGTGCCCTGGTCGGCGGGGTCGCCGGTGTGCCCGCGTCGGCCGTATCTGATCTCGCAGCCGCCGCTTGATCTCTGCGCCCTCGACGTTAGGCTGCCCGGCTCGTGCACAGCGAGCCACGGCTTGACGAGCATCTGGAGGAAATGCAGCTCGGCGCGCTCGCGGGCAGGCCCGCGGAGCGATCGCAGGCGGTAGTCGATCTCGCTTCGTCCCTCGAGGGATCGGTCGAGGCGGGTGGCGGGAAGATGCTCATCGGCCTTCACATGGCCTTCGTAGCCATGGCAGAGGAGGCCCTGGATGCCGTCGACGAGTCGACGGTTCCCGATGTGCTAAGCCGGTTTCCACGCCAGGAGGTCGGCGCTCGGGGGCAGGTGCTCAACACGTTGAACTTGGTCCTCGATGACGGTAAGGCCGTTGTGCGGCTCCGCGCGCATCTCGATCGCATTGCGCACGTCTTTCGAAACGTGCTCCGTCGATATGACTACCCGAACGCTGGGCCACACACCTCACAGGCGTGGTCTTCACACACCAGCACGCTCAGGGCGATCTTCGCGTTCGCGCCCAACGAGAGGCGCGCGTTCGCCGAAGAGGTCTGGAAGCTCGTGGTCGAGCTGCCTGAGCACGGCCGCCGGACGATCGAGGACGCCAAGCCCCGCCCGTTTGAAGTAGTGCTCCGCGACTTTCCGAACACGCAGCCGCGCGAGCCGGCGGGCGCCGTCCTGCAAGGGCTGGCGTTTGCGTACTTTCGCGCCGACAGCCCCACAGTCACGATCGACACTGGAAAGGTCGGGGCGGGCAGTCGGCGAACCGGCCGGATAGGCGACGTGGACGGCTGGCACGGAGCCGAGCTCGCCTTGAGCGTGGAGGTCAAGGACTCGGATCTGACCGATCCGAGCGATCCTGATCTCGGGAACTTCATCGCGAACCTCAGCGAATGGCCCGATGCAGTCGCGATCGTGCTCGCGCGCAGCGCGACGGAGGCTGTGGTGGAGGGCATGCGTAATCAGAACGTGCTAGTTCTGGATCGCGCTGCGATGATCGACGCCGTTCTCCGGTGGGACCTGAGCAAGCAGCAGCTGGCGACACGCGAGTTCCTCCACTTCCTCGTCCACGTCCAGCAACACGGTGGGTTGATCGGTCGCTTCCGTACCTTCTTGGCGTCGGAGGGCATCGAGCTGTAGCCTCCCGCGCGTGCCTCTCGGGGGGAAGGTGGTGCTCATCACGGGTGCGGCCCGGGGGATCGGGGCCGAGTCCGCACGCCGTCTAGCGGCGCGCGGCGCCCGCGTCTCGCTGGTGGGGCTCGAGCCCGACCTGCTCGCCTCCGTGGCCGCCGAGTGCGGCTCCGAGGCCGACTCGTTCGAGGCCGACGTCACCTCCCAGGAGCAGCTCCAGGCCGCGATCGACGGCACCGTCGAGCGCTTCGGTGGGATCGACGTCTGCGTGGCCAACGCCGGCATCGGCGCCGGCGGGATGGTGCGGATGATGGAGCCGCGCGCGCTCGCGCGGGTCGTCGAGATCAACATGATCGGGACGATCAACACGCTGCGGCTGTGCCTCCCGCACGTGATCGAGCGCCGCGGCTACATGCTCCCGGTCTCCTCGCGGGCGGCGATCGCGGCCGGCCCGGGCACCGCGGCCTACGCCGCCACGAAGGCGGGCGTCGAGACCTTCGCCAACTCGCTGCGCATGGAGGTCGCGCACCTCGGCGTGGACGTGGGCGTGGCGTACTTCTCCTGGGTCGACACCGACCTGGCCCGCGGCTCGGAGGAGCACGTGGAGTTCAAGAAGCTGCGCGAGAGCCTGAAAGGCCCGATGGGGAGGACGTATCCGGTCTCGGAGGCTGCCGACGCGATCGTCCGCGGTATCGAGGAGCGCGCCCGCTGGGCGATGTCGCCCGGCTGGATCCGCTGGATGCTCTACGCGCGCGGCATCCTGCCGCTCCTCGTGGAGCGCCAGCTCCTGCCGCTGATGCCCGAGGTCGACCGGATCGCCGAGGAGGAGGCCCGGCGCGTGGGGGCCGAGCGGCTGTCGGCGCCGGTCGGGGCGGGCGGCGAGGCGGCGCTGCGCGCGGAGCGCGAGCGGCAGGGCGACGCAGCGGTCGGTTAGTCTGCCGCGCGTGGCCGGCTCGCGCTACGACCTGAACGGCAAGGTGGTCTTCGTGACCGGCGCCGCGCGCGGCATCGGTGCCGAGTGCGCTCGACGCACCGCCGCCAGGGGCGCGAAGGTCGTCCTGGCCGGGCTCGAGCCCGAGGAGCTCGAGCGGGTCGCGGCGGACTGCGGGCCCGACGCCACCTGGTTCGAGGTCGACGTGACCGACCGCGACTCGCTCCAGGCGGCCGTGGACTCGACCCTCGAACGGCACGGCGGCATCGACGTCCTGATCTCCAACGCCGGCGTCGCGGGCGGCGGGCCGATCCGCCTGGTCCCCGGCGAGCGGATCGAGCGGATCGTCGAGATCAACCTGCTCGGCTCCATGAAGGCGATCCGCACGGTGCTTCCGCACGTGGTCGAGCGCAGGGGCTACATCCTCCAGATCGCCTCCGTCGCCGCGGCCGTCCACTCGCCGGGCATGTCCGGCTACTCCGCGAGCAAGGCCGGCGTGGAGGCCTACGCCAACTGCCTGCGCGCGGAGCTCGAGCA
Organism: Thermoleophilaceae bacterium; assembly: GCA_036386455.1. GTDB lineage: Bacteria > Actinomycetota > Thermoleophilia > Solirubrobacterales > Thermoleophilaceae > AC-37. The sequence continues at coordinate 4,449 of DASVVS010000015.1, read as the reverse complement.
CCTCGACGTGGGAGTCGGTGTGGGCTACTTCTCCTGGATCGACACCGACCTCGTGAAGGGCGCCGACTCGCAGAAGAGCTACCGCCTGCTGCGCTCCAAGCTGCGCGGCCCGTTCGCGCGCACGTACCCGGTCTCGGCGGTGGGCGACGCAGTGATCGAGGGCATCGAGACCCGCGCGGCGCGCATCTTCGTGCCCGGCTGGGTGAGCGGCCTGATCTGGCTGCGCCCGCTGATCCAGTGGCTCACCGCCAAGCAGGGCGGCGGCTCCATGGCCGAGTTCGAGCAGCTCGCCCAGGAGGAGCTCGCGAAGGACCCGGACCGAGCGGGTCGCCCCGTCGGCCCGGGTGGCGAGGCGGCGAGCGATGCCGCCCGCCGCCGCGCTACCGCCTAGCTGCCTCTAGCGAACCGGCGCCGCGATCCGGCTGAGGTTGTCCTCGGCCCAGTCGCGCAGCGCGTTGTACGTCGGCGTCCGGCCGCCGCTCTGGCTCACCAGGCTGGTGTCGAAGAAGCGGTACTTCGACGCCGGCTGCACCAGCAGGAAGTGGAGCATCTGGCGCACGCGCGGGTTCTTGAGCGCCATGTCGTAGCCCTGGCGGATGTACTTGGCCCGGTTCGACTCCGACTGCTTCTGCTTGCCGCTGCGCAGGTAGCCGAACTCGGTCAGGTAGAGGTCGAGCTTGCCGCCCTCGGGCGTCGTGAGCTTCTTCTTCTTGGTGAGAGCGTCGAGCGCCTTCGTCAGCTTGCTCAGGCCGCTCAGCGTCACGTTGTCCTTGCCGGGGTACTTGTACGTCGGCTTGTGGGTGAAGTCGTACGGGTGGTGGGCGTAGCCGTCGGCCCGCAGCGTGCCCGACTTCGTCAGGTTGCGGAGGAACTCGAGCGGCGGCGTGGCCACGCCCTTGCGGCTGGCGTAGGGCGCGGTCTCACCGATCAGGACCTCGTCGGTCGGGTCGGCGGCCTTGATCACGCTGTAGCCCGTGGTGTAGAGCGACCGGTAGATGCTCGCCTGCGACTTGAGCGGCGAGATCCAGCCGATGTGGTTCGGCTCGTTCCAGATGCTCCAGCGGTCGACGTGCGGGCCGAGGTGGTCGACCGCCTCCTGCACGAACTCGCGGAAGAGCTTGGCGTTCGGCTTGTTCGGGCCGACCTTCTTGTCCGCGGTCGCCCACGCCGGAGCCGAGCCGGTCAGGCCGACCTCCAGGTTGACCCCGTTCGCCTGCGCCGCGTTGATCAGCGTGTCGTACGAGGTGAAGTCGTACTGCACGTTGCTCGGCTTCGTCCTGGCCTTGGCGGCCTTCGACCCGATCACGCCGGCCCAGCCGATGTTCACCCGCAGCCAGGTGACGTTGAGGTCCTTGATCAGCGGGAACGCCTTGGCGTGCTTGACCTTGGGGTACTCCTGGGTGACGAAGGCGCCGTCGTCCTGGAGCGCGAGCTCCATTCCCTCGGCGGCACTGGCCGAGGAGGCGGTGCCGAGGGCGGCGACGAGGGAAAGGGCGAGAACGAGCGCGAGGGTGCGGAGGCGTGTCATGAGCTCCAGGGAAGGGGTCCGGGAACGAGTCCTGGCGGAGTCTAGGGCTCAGGATGGGGGGCGTCCGCAGTACCCGCAATTTGCGCGCTCGCGCCCCCTGGGGCACCGGACGCGGGGCCTATGCTGAGGGGATGGCCCAGTCCGCCGAGCTCGTCGTATCCGGCGCCCGTGAGCACAACCTCCGGGACGTCCACGTCCGGCTGCCGCGCAACGCCCTCGTCGTGATCACGGGGTTGTCGGGCTCGGGCAAGTCGAGCCTCGCCTTCGACACGATCTACGCCGAGGGCCAGCGCCGCTACGTCGAGTCGCTGTCGGCCTACGCGCGCCAGTTCCTCGGCCAGATGGACAAGCCCGACGTGGACTCGATCGAGGGCCTCTCGCCGGCGATCTCGATCGACCAGAAGACCACCTCGCGCAACCCCCGCTCGACCGTCGGCACTGTCACCGAGATCTACGACTACCTGCGGCTGCTCTGGGCGCGGATCGGCCACCCGCACTGCCCCAACTGCGACCGCCCGATCGAGGCGCAGTCGGCCGAGCAGATCGTGGACCAGGTGATGACCCTTCCGGAGGGGTCGAAGTTCATGGTCCTGGCCCCGGTGGTACGCGGGCGCAAGGGCGAGTACGGGAAGCTCTTCGAGGAGCTCCGCGGCGAGGGCTACGCGCGCGTGAAGGTCGACGGCGAGCTGCGCCGGCTCGAGGACGACATCTCGCTCGACAAGAAGTACAAGCACGACATCTCGGTCGTCGTGGACCGACTGATCATGCGGCCGGACCTGCGCAAGCGGCTGGCGGACTCGATCGAGACCGCCGTCGGGGTGGCCGAGGGCATGGTCGACATCGAGGACGTGGAGACCGGCGCGGTCACCACCTACAGCGAGCGCTTCATGTGCCTCAACTGCGGCACGTCGATGCCGGAGCTCGAGCCGCGGATGTTCTCGTTCAACTCGCCGCACGGCGCCTGCCCGCGCTGCACCGGGCTGGGCTCGCAGATGGAGATCGATCCCGACCTGATCGTGCCGGACCCGTCGCTGTCGCTGAACGACGGCGCGATCCTGCCGTGGACCGCCACCTCGTCGAACTACTACGACCAGCTCACCTCGGCGATCGCCGACCGCTACGAGGTCGACATGGACACCGCCTGGGAGGACCTGCCGGAGGACACCCAGGACTGCTTCCTGTGGGGGACCGACGGCGACCGCATCTACATCTCGTACCGCAACCGCTACGGCCGCCGGCGCTCGTACACGACCAGCTTCGAGGGCATCGTCCCCAACCTCGAGCGGCGCTACAAGGAGACGGACTCCGAGTACATCCGCGAGAAGATCGAGGAGTTCATGTCGGTGCGGCCGTGCCCGGAGTGCGACGGCGCGCGTCTGCGGCCCGAGTCCCTGCACGTGCGCGTGGGCGGGCTCGGGATCCACGAGGTCACGCGGATGTCGGCCCGGCGCGCGATCGGCTGGTTCGACGAGCTCGTGCTGACGGACACCGAGCGCCAGATCGCGCGGATGATCATGCGCGAGATCGACGAGCGCCTGCGCTTCCTCGACAACGTCGGGGTGGGCTACCTCTCGCTCGACCGCGCGGCGGCCACGCTGTCGGGCGGCGAGGCGCAGCGGATCCGGCTCGCCACGCAGATCGGCTCGTCGCTGGTGGGCGTGCTCTACATCCTCGACGAGCCGTCGATCGGCCTGCACCAGCGCGACAACGCGCGGCTGATCGCCACGCTCGAGCGCCTCCGCGATCTCGGCAACACCGTGATCGTGGTCGAGCACGACGAGGGCACGATGAAGGCCGCCGACCACCTGGTGGACATGGGCCCGGGCGCCGGCGAGCACGGCGGGCGGGTCGTGGCCGAGGGCACGCCCGAGGAGGTCATGCGGGTGCCGGAGTCGGCCACCGGCCAGTTCCTGTCGGGCGCGCGCGCGATCCAGGTGCCGGAGCGGCGGCGGCGGCCGAACGGCTACATCGAGATCCAGGGCGCGACCCAGCACAACCTCCAGAAGGTCAACGCGAAGGTGCCGCTGGGCGTGTTCTGCTGCGTGACGGGCGTGTCCGGCTCGGGCAAGTCCACGCTCGTGAACGAGGTGCTCTACAAGGCGGTCGCCAACCGGCTGCACAAGGCCAAGCTGCGGCCGGGCGCGCACCGGCGGGTGACCGGGCTCGACCAGGTCGACAAGATCATCAACATCGACCAGTCGCCGATCGGGCGCACGCCGCGCTCGAACCCGGCCACCTACACCGGGCTGTTCGACCCGATCCGCGAGCTGTTCTCGCGCACGCAGGAGGCGCGAGCGCGCGGCTACAAGCCGGGCCGCTTCTCGTTCAACGTCAAGGGCGGGCGCTGCGAGGTCTGCCGCGGCGACGGCCAGATCAAGATCGAGATGCACTTCCTGCCGGACGTCTACGTCCCGTGCGAGCAGTGCCACGGCAAGCGCTACAACCGCGAGACGCTCGAGGTCCGCTTCAAGAGCCGCTCGATCGCCGACGTCCTCGACATGCCGGTCGAGGAGGCGCTCGAGTTCTTCGCGCACATCCCAAAGATCCGCCGCCGGCTGGAGACCCTGAACGACGTCGGCCTGGGCTACATCCGGCTCGGCCAGCCCGCGACGACGCTGTCGGGCGGCGAGGCGCAGCGCATCAAGCTCGCGACGGAGCTCTCGAAGATCGCCACGGGGCGGACGCTGTACATCCTCGACGAGCCGACGACCGGGCTCCACTTCCACGACGTGAAGAAGCTGATGGAGGTGCTGCACGAGCTCGTGGAGCAGGGCAACACGGTCGTCGTGATCGAGCACAACCTCGACGTGATCAAGACCGCCGACTGGGTCGTCGACCTCGGCCCCGAGGGTGGCGTGGGGGGCGGGACGATCGTCGCGTCGGGGAGCCCGGAGCACATCGCCGAGGTGCCGGGGTCGTAC